>JASEGW010000069.1:3788-7486 GCA_030017825.1 bacterium
CATATTTCCTTAGTGCGAAGTTTAAAAATTAATATTTCTTCGCCAAATTAAAATCTTAACGGAAAATACATAATTTTTAATTTCTTCTTTTTCTTTAAAAATTAAATATTTTCCTAATTTCAATTAATGCTCAGAAATACTAATTTTTAAACTTAGGTTTATGCTGAATAGTTAAATTTAAGTTACATAAATATCTGGTAAATTTATGCTAAAGGAGAATATCTATGGCGGATATAAAATTTGGTACTTCTGGTTGGCGAGCAATAATAGCTGAGGATTTTACTTTTGAAAATGTGAAGATTGTTACCCAAGCTATTGCCAATTACTTGAAAGAGAGAAATGAAGCTTATAAAGGGATTATAATAGGATATGATACTAGATTTATGTCTGAAAAATTTGCTCAGATAGCTGCTTTGGTTTTAGCTAGCAACAACATTTTAACATACCTTTCTAAAAGAGATCTACCAACCCCAGTCATTTCCTTTAAAATATTAGAAGATAAACTAGCTGGTGGAATTAACTTTACAGCTAGCCATAATCCACCAGAATATAATGGGTTAAAATTTTCCCCTTCAAGCGGTGGTCCAGCTTTACCTTTTACTACCAACTGGATTACTGAAAATGCTAAGACCTTAACCATAGAGGATGTAAAAGAAATCTATACATTAAATGAAGGTATAGAAAAAGATATTATTAAAATGATAGATTCTAGTAGTTCTTACATGGATAGAATTAGAAAAATTGTAGATATGGAAGCCATTTCCAAGGCTAATTTAAATCTAGTTGTAGATACTATGTGGGGAACTTCTCAAGGTTATTTAGATGATATTTTAAGAGAAACAGGTTGTCAAATAAAAGTTATTCATAATTTTCGTGACCCTTACTTTGGAGGATTTGCTCCAGAACCAGCTGAAGATAATATTTCCATTTTAATGCAACAAGTAAAAAATAGCAATGCCCATTTAGGGTTAGCTACAGATGGGGATGCTGATCGTTTTGGCATAGTAGACCAAGATGGTAAATATATTGGCCCTAATTATATTATTGCTATGCTTTATAATCACCTCCTAAAAACCAGGGGTTGGCAGGGAGTAGCTGTAAGAAGTGTAGCTACTACTCACATGATGGATGCTATTGCTCAAAAATATAAAAAAGCTGTGAAGGAGACCCCAGTTGGATTTAAGTATGTAGCTGAAGTTATGAGCAAGGAAGATATGGTAATAGGAGCTGAGGAAAGTGGAGGTCTTACTATAAATGGCCATGTTCCTGAAAAAGACGGTATATTGGCTTGCTTATTAGTAACGGAAATGGTGGCTATTAACAAAAAACCTTTAACAATAATTTTAGATGAATTATACCAAGAGGTAGGAGTATTTATAAACAAAAGAGTGAATTTCCATTTAAACGAAGAAGAAAAAGAAAACCTCTTAAGAAAGTTAAAACAAAATTCTCCTTTAAATTTTGCAGGTATCAAGGTTAAAGATATACTTTCAGATGGATTTAAGTTTATCTTAGAAGACAACAGTTGGATAATGATCCGTCCTTCAGGAACTGAGCCAGTTGTAAGGTGTTATGTAGAAACAGATAGTCAGGAAAAATTAGAAAGATTAGTAGAAGCAGGTGCAAAATTTATAAAAGGATAAATTATGGATAAGGAAAAGATCAAAAAAGCTATAAGATTGATTATTGAAGCCATAGGAGATGATCCTGATCGCAAAGGATTAAAAGATACTCCAGAAAGAGTAGCTAGAACTTATGAAGAAATCTTTAGCGGAATCAATAAAAACCCAGCAATAGAAATAGAAATTTATTTACCTGATACACATGAAGAAATGATTCTAGTAAAAGATATACCTTTTTATTCCATGTGTGAACATCATCTGTTGCCTTTTCATGGAAAAGCTCATGTGGCTTATTTGCCTAAGGATGGTCGTATTACAGGATTGAGTAAATTAGCTCGAGCAGTAGAAATAACAGCCAAAAGATTGCAGTTGCAAGAAAGGCTTACTGCAGAAATTGCTGATTTACTAATGGAAATATTACGCCCTCACGGAGTATTGGTAATGATAGAAGCCGAACATCTTTGTATGACTATGCGAGGTGTAAAAAAACCTGGTTCTATCACAGTTACTTCTGCAGTAAGAGGAGCTTTTAAGAATGAAGCTACTCGAGCAGAAGCTTTTTCTATAATTAAAAGTAGATAAGAAAAGCTTAGAAGTAAAAGTGAAAAGCGCATTATACTTCTTGTTTTTATCTATTTTGATTAATATTATTAATCTTACTACTTAAATGAGTTTTTGCATTTATATTACTAGACTATATAATGAATATTCAAATTTTAGATATAGATAATATTAGTGATGTTTGGGAGGAAATGCGAAAAATAAGAGTGGATAAAGATGGAATCTCTATTATGGCTTCTAAATCTTTATCTCTTCTTATCAAATTACATGAGATAAATATTAAAGCAGTCTTAATTTTAAAACAAGAAATGCTTTCTTTGGGTGGAGAGGTAGCTTTACCTAAAGAAGTTTTTAATTTATCTCAAAAATATTTTACGGTTTTACTCTTTGGAAATCTAAAAATATATCAGAAGTTAGTCTCCAAATTAAAGGAACAGTACTTTGATCTCCCTAAGATAAGTCAACTTATAGAGGAAGCTATTGATAATTACCAAAAAGAGGAGTTTATTTTAAATTGGAAGAATTATCGATTATCTTTAAGTAAAAAAACTCATATAATGGGAGTATTGAATATTACTCCAGACTCTTTTTCAGATGGAGATAAATTTTTAGATCCTGAGATAGCTTACGAACACGCTTTAAAGATGATAGAAGATGGAGTAGATATTATTGATATTGGTGGAAGATCTACGCGTCCCGGTTCTAAAGAGATAAGTGTTCAAGAAGAATTAAATAGAGTAATCCCATTAATAGAAAAACTTTCTTCAAAGATAAGCATACCTATCTCTATTGATACATACAGAGCAGAGGTAGCCCAAAAAGCTCTTGCGGCTGGAGCAAGCATAGTAAATGACATTAGTGGACTCTACTTTGATTCTAAAATGGCTAAAGTGGTATCTGAAAATCAGGTACCTATAATAATTATGCATATTAAAGGTACTCCTGAAAATATGCAAAAAGATCCCAAGTACCATAATTTAATTTTAGAAATAACAGATTATCTGAGAAAAAGTATCAATAAAGCTAAAGAGTTTAATATACCAGAAAACAAAATTATTATAGATCCGGGCATTGGGTTTGGCAAAACTACTTCTCATAATTTAGAAATCATCAAAAAGCTAAAGGAATTTAAAATATTAGGAAAACCTATTTTAATTGGAACATCTCGTAAGTCCTTTATTGGCAATATTTTAGATCTTCCTCCTGAGGAAAGAGTTGAAGGCAGTGCTGCTTCTGTAGCTATTTCCATTTATAATGGCGCTCATATTGTACGAGTTCATGATATAAAAGAGATAAAGAAAACAGTTAGAATGGTGGATGCTATAAAATCAGGATTAAAATTTGAATTCTGCAATAGTTCAGCTAACCACAGAGGACACAGAAAATAAAGTTCTGTTAAGTAACTATTAGTCTGTACTTAAATAATTTCAAGATTTTTATCAGTAAATTATAAAAATTATACAATAGACTTACTGCGAAATAACAGCAATAGATACAAAAAAGCTTATAGATGCC
>JASEGW010000006.1 GCA_030017825.1 bacterium
CAATTTTTGAATAACTCCAGCCATTGCAGACATCTATAATCTTTTTTGTATCTATTGCTGTTATTTCGCAGTAAGTCTAATATACTTTTATCTTGAGATTAGGTTAGTAGAAGGAAAAGTAATGATTGAAGCTCCAAGAGGAACTAAAGATATTTTGCCTAACGAAATAAAAATTTGGCATTTTATTGAAGAAGTGAGTAGAAAAATATTTGAAATTTATGGCTATAATGAAATTAGAACCCCTATTTTTGAATTTACAGAATTATTTATGCGAGGAATTGGAGAATTTACAGATATTGTAAACAAAGAAATGTATACTTTTCAAGACCACAAAGGTAGAAATCTAACCTTACGTCCTGAAAATACAGCTTCTGTAGTAAGGGCTTATTTAGAACATGAGCTAAACAAAAATTTACCTAATGCTAAATTGTATTATTTAGGCCCTATGTTTCGTTACGAAAGACCCCAAGCTGGAAGGCAGCGTCAATTTTGGCAAATTGGTACCGAAGCTTTTGGAAGTGATAATCCAGGATTAGACGCAGAAGTAATTGCTATGATTTTACATCTTTTCTCAGAACTTGGGATTTCTAATTTAGAGACACATATCAACAGCGTAGGCTGTAATAGTTGTCGGAATGATTATAAATTGGATTTAGTAAACCATCTTTCACCTCAAAAGGAGGAGCTTTGTTCTGACTGTAAAGTAAAATTAAATAAAAATCCTTTGCGGATATTAGATTGCAAGAGAAAGAATTGTAGATCTTTAGCTAGTAAAATTCCTTCCATTGACTTATCTCTTTGTAAAAGTTGTAAAGAACATTTAGATCAAGTTTGTGATTACTTAAAAGAATTAAATATAAACTATATAGTTAATCCTTATTTAGTTAGAGGTTTAGATTATTATACTCACACTACTTTTGAAATAATTGATAAAAGTTTAGGAGCTCAAAATGCTGTAGCTGCTGGGGGTAGGTATAATAACTTAATAGCCCAAATGGAAGGTCCGGATATTCCAGCTATAGGTTTTGCTGCAGGTATAGAAAGAATTATTCTTTCTATAAAAAACAGTTTTACATCAAACGAGAGAAATGATGATAATAAATCCATTTACTTAGCTACCACTTCTCCTAAGGCGCATCTTGCTGGAATAAAGATTATACAAGAACTGAGAAAAGCAGGTTTTATGGTAAATATGGATTGGACAAGTAAAAGCTTAAAAAGCCAATTAAGAAGAGCTCATAAATTAAGAGCTAATTTTACTATTATTTTAGGAGAAGAGGAAATAAGCAAACATGAGGTAGAGATAAAAAATATGAAAGATGGAAATCAAATTAGAGTTTCTATAGATAAGTTAAATGAGTATTTTGTCAAGAAGTTCTACGTAGAAGGTAAGTTAGTTTAACAAAAATATGATTGCGTTTCAGCATAAGTTGCAAGTTGTATAACTCTAACATAACCTGAGTTCAACATAAGAATATGTTCCTTTATTTTAAGTTTAAAAATTAATATTTCTTCGCTAAATTGAAATCTTAACGAAAAATACATAATTTTTAATTTCTTCTTTTTCTTTAAAAATTAAATAGTTTCCTAATTTCAATTAATGCTCAGAAATACTAATCTTTAAACTTAGGTTTATGCTGAATAGTTACGAAATGTATATATAATCAAAGAAAGGAAGATTACAAAATAAGTCATGGATATTTACCGAAATTGTAATTGTGAAGATTTAAGAATTACTAATGTGGGCAGGGAGGTTATTTTATCTGGCTGGGTGCAGCGGAGACGAGATCATGGTGGTTTGGTTTTTGTGGATTTAAGAGATAATTCAGGAATAGTTCAAATAGTTTTTAGTTCAGAGGTAGATATTCATGCTCATCTTTTGGCGCACAAAATAAGAACAGAATTTGTTATAAAAATAAAAGGAATGGTGTCTGCTCGTCCAGAAGGAACTAAAAATCTAAATTTATCTACTGGAGATATAGAAGTATATGCTGAAGAATTAGTATTACTTAATGAAAGTAAGGTTTTACCATTTTTAATTGAAGAAGAAGTAGACGTTTCTGAAGATATTCGATTAAAATATCGCTATTTGGACATAAGACGCCCCAATATGAAAAAAAATTTATTTATAAGACATAAAACTACTCAAATTACTCGAAATTTTTTAGATAAGCTTAATTTTATGGAAATCGAAACTCCTATGCTTATTAAGAGTACCCCAGAAGGAGCTAGGGATTTCTTAGTGCCTAGCAGATTAAATCCAGGAAAGTTTTATGCTCTTCCTCAATCACCTCAATTGTTTAAGCAAATTTTAATGGCTTCTGGAATTGAGCGTTATTTTCAAATAGCTAAATGCTTTCGAGACGAAGATCTTCGTGCTGATCGACAGCCAGAGTTTACCCAAGTTGACATAGAAATGTCTTTTATAAATATGGATGACATTTTAACTATTATTGAAAATCTATTAAAAGAAGTATTTAAAATAACTTTAGAACGAACTATTAAAACTCCTTTTTTAAGAATGAGCTACCAGGAAGCTGTAGATAATTATGGTACTGATAAACCAGATATAAGATTTGACTTGAAACTATATGAAATCACCGAAATAGTAAAAGATTCAGAATTTCAAGTTTTTAAGAGGGTAATTAAAGATAATGGTATAATAAAAGGGATAAAAGTACCCCAAAAAGCAGATTATTCGAGAAAAGAAATTGAAGATTTAACCTCTTTTGTAAGTATTTATGGAGCTAAAGGCTTATCTTTTTTTAAGGTAGTAGGAAATGAACTAGAATCTCCTATTACTAAATTTTTTGACAAAGAACTATTACAGAATATTTATCGAATTACAAAAGCTAATGACGGTGATATACTCTTTTTTGTAGCTGATCAGCCAAAAGTTGTTAATCTATCTCTTTCTAATCTAAGATTACATATAGCTAAAGAGTTAAATTTAATAGATAATAGCTTATATAAATTTTTGTGGGTAGTAGATTTCCCGTTTTTAGAATATAACGAGGACGAAAAAAGATGGGAATGCATGCACCATCCTTTTACTTCTCCAACTGAAGAAAGTATGCATTTATTAGAAGCAAATCCCCAAAAAGTAAAAGCAAAAGCTTATGATTTAGTCTTAAATGGAGTAGAGATTGGAGGAGGAAGTATTAGAATCCACAAAAGAGAGTTACAGGAAAGAGTGTTTAATATATTAAATATATCTTCAGTTGAAGCCAAGAAGAAGTTTGGTTTTTTATTAGAAGCTTTTGATTATGGAACTCCTCCTCATGGAGGCATAGCTTTGGGCTTGGATCGTTTATTAGCTACTATGCTTAATGCTATATCTATTCGAGATTTTATAGCTTTTCCTAAAACACAAAGCGGTACTTGTTTATTAACAAATGCTCCTTTCGATGTTAACAAAAATCAATTAAAAGAATTATATATTAAGACAGATGTAATAACTCCTTTAAATAAAGAAAAATTAATAGTCAAAAGCTAATACTAATAGTTGAAAGTATGTATCTTAAGAGGTATATGTTTGGAAAAAAAAATTATTTTAGAAAATAATGAAGAAATTATGAATCTATTGGGCAGCAATGATGAAAATTTAAAAATTATTCGAAAGCACTTTAAATCTAAAATCATTCCCAGAGGAAATGAATTAATATTTATAGGGAATAAAGATGAAATAACTTATGCGTACCGAATTTTTGAGGAATTAATTGGAATTATGAGAACTGGCATTATTATTAAACCTCCTGAAGTGAAGTACGCTTTAAATATTTTAACAAAAGAAAAAGATATAGATTTAATTTCAGTATTTACGGAATCAGTTTATGTTTCTCCCAAGGGAAGAACTATAAGACCTAAGACTATAACTCAAAAAAAATATGTAGAAGCTACTTTTAAAAATGATATTACTATTTGTATTGGACCAGCAGGCACAGGAAAAACTTATTTAGCTGTAGCTATGGCTATTTCATCTTTAGACAGAGGAGAAGTAGATAGAATTATTTTAACTAGACCAGCAGTAGAAGCTGGAGAACGATTAGGTTTTTTGCCTGGTTCATTACAAGAAAAAATAAGTCCTTATCTTAAACCTCTTTATGATGCTCTTTATTATATGATTGGGGTAGAGAAACTTCACCAATTAATAGAACAAGAAGTAATTGAAATTGCTCCTTTGGCTTTTATGAGAGGTCGTACTTTAAACAATTCTTTTATTATTTTAGATGAAGCCCAAAATACTACTCCTGAACAAATAAAAATGTTTCTAACTCGATTAGGTTTCGAATCTAAAATCATTATTACTGGAGATATTACTCAAATTGATCTGCAAAAAAAAAGTGCTTCGGGATTAGTTCAGATTCAATCTATTCTCAAAGATATAGAAGGAATTTGCTTTATCTATTTTACTGAATGTGATGTGGTTAGACATAATTTGGTTCAAAAGATTGTAAAAGCTTATGAAAAATATGAGAAAAGCAGAGTAAAAAACAATGTTTAAATTTACCAAATATTTAAAAAGATTGAAGACCAATCTTCAAGAACTGTTTTATCCAAAATTTAGAAAGCTATATCGCTTAATCTTAATTTCTTTAATGTTAGTTGCTTTAGTGCTTCTTATGTCAAAGGGCAAAAAAACTATTGAGTATCCAAAAGAAGGTGATTTTAGTCCAAGCTTTTTTAAAGCCCCTTTTGAATTCTATTATGAAGATAAAATAGCTACTCAGCTAAAGGAAAAAGAAGCTATTTTACATATAAAGCCTGTTTATAATCTTAATCTTGACATTATTCCCTCTTTAACCAACAGAATTAATGCTTTCTTTAATGATATTAAATCTATAAAACAAAGAGAATTTAAAGATGAAGTTAGTAGATTGTCTGCCTTAAAATTAAAAATGGATAAAACTAATTTATCAGATGATAATCTAATCTTCTTATTAAGATATTCAGATTTAGATAAGATTGAAAAAAGCGTTATTAATGTTCTGAAAAAATGTTTAAAAAAAGGTATCACTTTTATAGATGAGAAAAAACTTGAATCTGACATTATGGAAGGAATTACTATAATACGCGTTGAGAAGAAAATAGCTAAAAAGTTAACAGTAAATTCTTTGGATGAATTTTACCAGTTGAAAAATATAGAATCAGTTGCCAAAAAATTTATAGATATTTCTTTTGGAGACAAGACTAAAAATATCATAAAAGAAATAATAACCTCATGGGCTGTTCCTAATTTAACTTTCAACAAAGAGGAAACTCAAAAACGTATCAGAGTAGCAAAGGAAAATATTAAACCTGCGAAGTATTTGGTAGCTAAAGGAGAAAAAATTGTAGCTAATGGAGAGAAGGTTGATTATCATGCTGCTCAAAAATTAAAGACTTTATATAGTCTTCAAATTAAGAGTTTAAAAGTCCGATTAAACAATATTGTAGGCTTTAGTATCTTAATTTCTATTTTAGTAATTTTAATGATTATCTATCTACTGAGATTTCAACCAAAGTTTTCTGTAGGAGAAAATGAGTTAGTGCTTCTAAGTATGGTTGTTTTAATATCTGTAGTTTTAGCTAAAATCATTATCTGGCATGGAGAATTACCACTTTACATTATTCCTATTGCTACTTCTTCTATGTTAATTGCTATATTCTTAAATCAAGAAATTGCTTTACTTGCTACTGTTTTTTTAAGTATTGTTGTTAGCATTATGTCAGGAGACGACTTAGAACTGTTGATTCTCTACTTTGGAAGTGGCATGACTGCTATTTATGCCTCTTCTTTCGCTAAAGTGAGAAGTGATTTGACTAAGACAGGAATAGTAATTTCTTTGATTAATATTGGTATTGTTTCTGGATTTGGTTTAGTAAATCAGGTAAATTATGCTTCTTTAGGGATCTCTCTTCTTTGGGCTTTTAGTAATGGTATGATTTCTGCAATATTGGCTATGGGAATTTTGCCTTTCTTGGAAAACTTATTTATGATTACAACTAATTTTAAACTATTAGAGTTATCAGACCTAAATACTCCTATTTTACATGAACTTTCTTTAGAAGCACCTGGAACTTATCATCATAGTCAACTTATAGGAAATTTAGCGGAAAGAGCAGCTGATGCTGTGGGAGCTAATATTTTATTAGCTCGAGTAGGAGCTTATTACCATGATATTGGAAAAGTTAATAAGCCTGAGTATTTTGTAGAAAACCAAACAGACTATAATCGCCATGAAGGCTTAAAACCTACCTTAAGTGCTTCTATTTTAAAAGCTCATGTTAAGGATGGGGTAGAAATTGCCAAAAAAGGGAAGCTACCTCAGAGAATTATTGATATTATTCAAGAGCATCATGGAAATTCTTTAATGTCTTATTTTTATCATTTAGCTTGCGAAGAGAGTAAAGGAAAAAATGAAAAAGAGATTTCGGTGGTAGATGAAGAAAGTTTTCGTTATCCTGGACCCCTTCCTCAATCTAAAGAAGCTGCTATTATTATGTTAGCTGATGCCGTGGAAGCGACTATTAGGACTTTACCTAAACCTACTCATACCAGGATTGAAGGAACAGTAAAAAAGGTTATAAACAATAAATTTATTGATTCTCAACTTGATGAATGCGATCTATCTCTAAGAGACCTAAATAAAATTGCAAGTACTTTTTCTATAGTACTCTCTAGTGCTTATCATGCTCGCGTGGAATATCCTAAAGAGGAGGCATTTAAAGAGAGGACAATTAATGCAAGTTCAGATAATAAACCGTCAAAGAAAAGAACCAATAAGCAACCGTAAAATCAATAATATTGTGAATAAAATTCTGAAATACTTAAAAGTAAAAGGAAAAATTAGTATTGTATTTTGTAATGACCAATTTATAAAAAAATTAAATAAAGAGTATCGAAGTATTAATAAGCCAACTGATGTTCTTTCTTTTGCCTTTAGAGAAACTTTTTATCCTTTGGACATAGAGCAATCTTTTTTAGGTGAAATTATTATTTCTGTCCAAATTGTTCGCAAGCAAGCTAATAGATTTAAACATAGTTTTGACAAAGAGCTTACTATTTTACTTATTCATGGAATCTTGCATCTTTTAGAATATAACCATTTAAAGATTAAAGATGCTGCAAGAATGCAAAAAAAAGAAAAGGAGTTATTAGCATTAATCTAAATACTTTAAAAATTGTTCAAAGTTTTAATTATGCTTTAGCGGGAATTGTATATGGATTGCGTACCCAAAAACATATGCGGGCTCATTTTATAATTGCTTTTTTAATATTTACAGTAACTCTTTTTTTAGATTTATCCCGTATTGAGCTAGTAATCTTATTCTTTTCTGTAGCTTTAGTCTTAGTATCTGAAATGATCAATACAGCCATAGAGTCTATTTTAGATCTAATTACTGAAGATCATTACCATACTATGGCTCGCATTGGAAAAGATGTATCTGCAGGAGCAGTTTTAGTTGCTTCTTTGAACGCAATAATTGTTGGATATCTAATCCTATATCCTCATTTTAGTTATACTTTTGAAAATACAGTTATCAATAAAGTTCGGCAAATACCCGGATATATTGTTTTCATTAGTCTTATTTTAGTAGTTCTTATTACCATAATAGGAAAGATATATATTGGACGAGGAACTCCTATGCAAGGTGGTATGCCTAGCGGGCATAGTGCTATAGCTTTTTCTATTTGGACATCTATTGCCTTTATCACTAAGGATCCTTTAATTATAGTTTTAACTTTTTTATTAGCTATCCTTTTAGGCAGAAGTAGAATTGGAAGTGGATTTCATAACAATATTGAAGTTGCTATTGGAGCAGCATTAGGTGTACTAGTTACTTCTGCAATATTCTTAATACTTAGATAAAGGAGTTTTTGTCAATATTGAATGAATTAAGTTTTTATTATTTTTTTGGTAAGGTTACCTTAGTAGCAACTTTTCTTCTCTTTTCAGCCCTATTTTCCAGTTTTGAAACAGCGTTCTTTTCATTAGATGAAACTAATAAAGAAATAACCTCTGATCTTCTGGTGGTCAAAATGCTAAATAGACCAAAAGAAGTACTTATAGATATTCTAATCGGTAATACTTTAGTAAATATCTTAGCTTCTATTTTTGCTACTTCTTTATTAATAGATATCTGTCGCTATACAAGAATAGGAATAGGTGTTGGCATAACAGCAGCTATTGTGTTGATGACTTTGATTATTATATTCTTGGGAGAAATAATTCCCAAGACTTTTGCCATTAAGAATTCTGAAATATTAGTAAGATTAACCAAGCCTCTTGTTAATGTATTTTCTATTTTGATAACTCCAATTAGGTTTATATTGCTTTTTATTGCTAATTTATTTGTAGGAAAAGATGACCTTAAGGAAAAAATTACTGAAAAAGAAGTAAAAACTATGTTTGATATTGGCAGAAGAGAAGGAATAATAAAAGAAGAAGAAAGAAAGATGCTTTATAAAATTTTTGAATTTAGCAGAGTTAGCGTAAAAAACGTAATGGTTCCTAAAGATAAGATTGTTTCTGTTTCTATTGAGAATACTTTAGAAGACGTTCTAAGTATTATTAAAAAAACAGGGTTCTCTCGTATTCCTATTTATAAAGATAGCAATAATATTATTGGCATTGTTTATGCTAAAGATCTAATAGAATATTTTGGTCGAAACAGAAGTATTGGATTAGAATCTTTTATTCGAGAAGTATATTTTATTCCTGAATTTAAAAAAATAAACAGTCTTTTTTATAACTTTCAAGAACATAAAATTCAAATGGCTATGGTAATTGACAAAATAGGAAGTATTACAGGATTGGTAACTATGGAAGACTTGATCGAAGAAGTTATAGGTGAAATAAGAGATGAATTTGATAAAACTTAAGCATTAGAATAACATATAGGTAATATTAAACATGTCCTTGATTATGCTATCTATCGTTCTTGTTTGTATTTTTTTAAGCGCTTTCTTTTCTGGAACAGAAATGGGTCTTTTATCTTTAAATCATATTAGGCTTCATCATGAGGTAGAAACTGGAAACAGAAAATCTTTAATAATTTACAATTTAGTCAAAAACCCTGCTTTAATTATTGCTTGCATATTAATTGGAAATAGTTTTGTAAATGTTGCTGCTTCCGTACTTACTGCTTCTATGTATGAAGATCACGAGCTATTGGCAGGAATGGTATTAGCTATTGTGGTGCTAATATTTGGAGAGACTATTCCTAAAGCTATTTTTCGTAAAGAAAGAAATAAATTAATTATTTTTTTAGCTCCTTCTTTACAGCTGATTTTTAGGATTTTTTCTCCATTCTTAAAAAGCATTACTTATTTTACAGGCTTTTTGGCAGAAGCTAATGGAAAAGAAAAAAACTATCTTACTAAAGAGAAGATAAAATTTCTCCTTAATAAAGGAGAGCAAGGTGGCATTGTTGGAGAAAATGAAGGTGAAATTTTTGATAAAATTTTTGAGCTTTCGGAAGTAAAAGTAGGAGAGGTAATGACTCCTCGAGCTAATATGATTTGCTTAGATTCTAGTGCAAATATTAAAAGAATTATTGAAATATACAAAAAATATAAATATTCCAGAATTCCAGTTTATGAGAATAGCATTGATAGCATTATTGGAATCATCTATATTAAAGATATACTAAATTTTTGGGAAAATGAAAAGGATGATTTTAGAGCTATTGAATTTATTCGCTTACCCTTTTTTGTTCCAGAGTCAAAACGCATTGGCGATCTTATAAGAGAATTCAAAGAGAAAATGATTCATGTAGCTATTGTGGTGGATGAATATGGAGGAACTTCAGGAATTATTACCTTAGAAGATTTATTAGAAGAAGTGTTTGGAGAGATTCAAGATGAATATGATTACGAAGAAATGTCCATAAGAAAAATAGATAAAGGTATCTATGTAATTGAAGGGGATACGGAAATAGAAAGACTTAAAGAAGAATTGAAGATTAATTTTCCAGAAGGTGACTTTGAAACTATTAGTGGTTATATTTTGGAGATTCTAAAGCATATTCCTACTTCCAATGAAGTAATTAAATGCAAGGATATGATAATTACTATTATTAATGCTAATGAGCAATCTATTAATAAAGTTAAGCTGGAAATAATAAACAGGGAAACTTAATATAGAAATATTAATTTTTAAACTTAGGTTTATGCTGAATAGTTACACCTAACTTTTAATAAATGTTCAATGTTAAAATGACCAATAGTTAAATAATGTTTGGTTATTTTAACATGGAGATTTGATTAAACATTAAAGATTCGACATTGGTAGTTTTCTGTAAGTCTTTATATTATTTACTAAAAAAGGAACGAATATGTATAGCCTTTTGCTTTTTCTTCCAGAAATAAGGGAGTTGATTCTTCAAAAACAAATAGAAAGATTGAAAATATTACTTTCTGAACTTCACTCTATTGATATTGCTGAAGGATTTGGAGAATTTACCTTTGAAGAAAAATTAATACTATTCAGATGTTTAAGCGCAGATGTAGCTATTAATGTTTTCACGAAACTAAACTTTGAACAACAAAAGGAAATCATAGATTCCTTAAGCAAAGAAAGATTAACTCATGTATTAGAGCAACTACCTTCTGATGATCGAGCTGACTTTTTTTCAGAGCTTTCCCCTGATGTAGTTAATAGATTGTTTGCTCTAATGAAGAAAGAAGAAGTTGAAGATACTGTTAGTTTGCTTCGTTACAAGGAAGACACTGCTGGCGGTATCATGACTACTGAATATGTAGCCTTGTTAGAAGATATTACGGTAGAAAAAGCTATTAACCACCTAAGAGATGCTAAAGAAGCAGAGACTATTTTTTATATTTACGTGATTAACAAATATAATCATTTATGTGGAGTAATAGCTATTAGAACATTAATTATGTCTAAAAGAGAAGCCCTACTTAAAGACATTATGAAAACTAATGTTATTAAAGTAGGAGTAAATTGTGATCAAGAAGAAGTAGCTCAAATGGTAAAAAAATATGCTATTTTAGCTATTCCAGTAACTGATCATAACAATAAGCTTTTAGGTATTGTTACTGTAGACGATTGTATTGATGTATTAGAGGAAGAAGCCACAGAAGACATTTTTAAAATGGCTGGGGCTAGTTTTGCCGAGAAATATGCCCGGGAGCCAGTGCATAAGATTGCTGGCATTAGACTTCCTTGGCTGATTATTTGCCTTGTAGGAGAACTATTTTCAGCCTGGGTAATAAAATCTTTTAATATCACTCTAAATGAAGTAATAGCTTTAGCTTTTTTTATTCCTATTATTATGGCTATGGGAGGCAATGTAGGGGCTCAGTCTTCAACTTCTATCGTAAGAGGAATGGCTATAGGAACTATTGAATTTAAGAGAATTCACAGAATTATTCTAAAGGAAATTTCTATAGGTGCTATCATGGGTATAGTTTGTGGATTTATTGTAGGTATTTTAATAATGTTTATTTTGGGGATAAAAAGATTTATGTTAGGAATAGTAGTAGGACTGTCTATTTTTGTGGCTCTTTTTGTAGCTACTCTTATTGGAACAACATTTCCTTTAATTTTTAAGAGATTAAATATTGACCCAGCAATTGCTACAGTGCCCTTCGTTACAACAATTGTAGATATTACTGGTTTAGTTATTTATTTTAGTTTGGCTACAGCTTTAATTCATTATTTAGTCTAATGCCTACCTTTAGAACTAAAGCCATTGTATTAAAAAGTCATGTTTTAAATGAAAATAGTAAAATAGTTACTTTAATTACCACTAAATTTGGAAAGATATCTGCTGTTGCCAAAGGGTCTAAAAAAATTACTAGTAAATTTGGAGCTATTTTAGAGGTTTTTGCTTATTTAGATATGCAACTTTATCAAAAAGAATCTAGAGAATTATATACTTTAATTCAAGCAAAACTTATTTCTTCTCATTCTTTAATAAAAGAAGATTTAAAAAAAACAGCTACTGCTTTATGTTTAGTAGAGATATTAGATCATATCTTGACAGGGAAAAAATCTGATTTAAAAATATTTTTATTAACTTTTAAGACGTTACAATTTATTTCTAAAAATTATCATCCTTTTTATATTTATGCCTATATTCTTAAATTATTTTCATTCTTAGGTTTAAGAATGCATTTAACAAATTGTTTGCAATGTAAAAAAGAAGTATTAAACAAGACAAAGCTTTCTTTTTTAGAAGGAGGAGTGATTTGTCTAAAATGTAATAATGATTCAAAGGCTATTGATATTGACTTTGAAATGCTTAACCTTCTAAGAAATTTATTATATTTAAAACTTACTCAAATCTCAAAACTTCCTTGCCCTAAGGAGTCTTTAAGAGATTTAAAGAGAATAATTTTAGATAATTATATAAATTATTATTTACCTTCACCTTTAAAATCTTTGAAATTCTATGAAGAAATTATAATTACTTAACTATTAAAATTCTAAAATCCACAAAACAATATTTAGTAGTAATAATAAAAATAAATGGATATTATTGTATATAAATATAGATTGAATGAATAGAGTTTTATTATTTAATAGTCTTTATAATTAATAGGGATGTTATAAAATGACTTTTCAAGAAATTATTTTAAAACTTCTTTCTTTTTGGATTAAAGAAGGTTGTTTAATGATGCAACCGTATGATATTGAAGTAGGAGCGGGTACTTTTAACCCAGCTACTTTTTTAAGAGTGTTAGGACCTAATCCTTGGCGGGTTGTTTATGTAGAGCCAAGTCGTCGTCCTACTGATGGAAGATATGGGGAAAATCCTAATCGCCTTCAACATTACTATCAACTTCAAGTAATTATTAAGCCTACCATTTTTGATATTCAAAAAGTATACTTGAGAAGTTTGCAAGAATTAGGAATTGATCCCTTAATGCACGATATTAGATTTGTAGAAGATGATTGGGAATCTCCAACCTTAGGAGCTTGGGGGTTAGGTTGGGAAGTTTGGTTAGACGGAATGGAAATAACTCAATTTACTTACTTTCAACAAGTTGGTGGAATAGAATTAGATCCTATTTCAGTTGAGCTAACCTATGGACTTGAAAGAATTGCTATGTATGTGCAAAAAATAGATAATGTTTATGATATTGCTTGGAATAGCGAAATAAGTTATGGGAAAATACATAAAAGAAGTGAATATGAAAATTCAATTTATAATTTTGAGGTAGCTGATGGAAATCTTTTATTAGACTTATTTAATAAATACGAAAACGAGGCTTTGTGTATACTAAAAAAACAATTAGTATTGCCAGCTTATGATTATGTATTAAAATGTTCTCATGTATTTAATATTTTAGATGCTAGGGGTATGATTAGCGTTACCGAAAGAGTAGGCTATATTGCTCGAGTACGTAACTTAGCTCGAAAATGTGCAGAATTTTATCTTCAAAGCTTATCAAAGGCAGAATAATGAAGACTAAAGATTTAGTATTGGAAATTGGAACCGAAGAAACACCAACTTATGCTGTGCCTAAATTAATAAAACAATTAACCAAAACTACCAGAGAGATTTTAATTAGGGAAAGCTTGGCTTTTGAAAAAATTAATGTTTATGGAACTCCAAGGCGGTTGGTGGTTTTTATTAAAAGCCTAGCTTCTAAAACTTACGAAACTAGTAAAGAAATAATTGGACCAGATATTAAACTTGCCTTTGATAAAGATGGCTATCCTACGCCTTCTGCTTTAGGATTTGCCAAATCACACCAAGTAAAGATCGAAGAACTAAAGACTATTGAAACAGCAAAGGGATCTAAAATTGCTATTAGTAAAAATATTCCTGGAAAGGAAACTTCTTGCCTGCTGCCAAATATTCTTTCAGAAATAATTACTTCTTTAAATCCTCCTAAAACTATGCGTTGGGAAGCTAAAGATATTAAGTTTATTCGACCTATAAGATGGGTATTCTGTCTATGGGAAGAAGAATTGATTAATTTTTCTATAGGAGATATTTCTTCTAATATTATAACTTATGGTCATCGTTTTGGAAACAGCCAAGGTATTAAGATATCTAAGATAGATGAATATTTCAAAATATTATTAAAGAATTATGTTATCTTGGACCAAGAAGAAAGAAAGAATCAAATTTTATCTGCCCTAAGAAAAAAAGCTCAAGATCTAAAAGCTACTTTAGTTGAAGATTATGAATTATTGGAAACTGTAACTTATCTTACAGAATATCCTGTAGTTTATATGGGTAGTTTTAGTAGAGAATTTATAGAATTGCCCTATGAAGTTTTAGTAACGTCTTTAAAAGAGCATCAAAAGTGTTTTTCTTTAAAAGATAAAAATGATAATCTTTTATCTTGTTTCTTGGTGGTAAGTAATGCTTTTTCTAATAAGGCTAAAGAAAATATTATTCATGGTAATGAAAGAGTAGTATCTGCTCGTCTAAACGATGCTCAGTTTTTCTTTAATGAGGATAAAAAAATATCTTTAGAGAAAAAAGTGGAAAAGGAAAAAAGAATAATTTGGCAAGATAAATTAGGTACTTTGTGGGATAAAACTCAAAGAATTATTAATTTGGCAAGTTTTATAGCCAATAATATAGAATTAGAGGTAATAGAAGATGTTAAGAGGGCAGCTTTTTTATGTAAAGTTGACCTATGTACAGAAATGGTAAAAGAGTTTCCCAATCTTCAAGGAATTATGGGATATTATTATGCTCAAGCAGATGGCGAAAAAGAAGAAGTGTCTTTAGCTATAAAAGAACATTATCTTCCTCGTTTTGCCAATGATACTCTTCCCCAAAGTATAATAGGCATTATCTTAAGCATAGCTGATCGCTTAGACACTATTGTAGGGTGCTTTTCCATTGGCATATCTTATACTGGCTCTCAAGATCCTTATGGCCTTCGTCGTCAAGCTCAGGGTATAATAAATATTCTCCTACACTCAAAGATTGACCTTTCTTTAGCAGAATTAGTAGAAAAAAATATAGAATATTGGGGCATTAAGAAAGATGGACTTAAGGAAAGTATAATGAGTTTCTTAGGAGAAAGAATTGAGTTTATTTTTAGCAATAAAGGAATCAACCTTGATGTAATTGAATCTGTAGTTAATCATTTTAGTTTTCCCAACCAAGCTTTAGAAATTTGTAGCATTATTGAAAAATATAAAAATCAGAAAGAATTTCTTGATTTGGCTGTTTCTTTAAAGAGGGTTTATAATATAATTAAGGAAAATAATTACGATTATAAAGTAAGAGAAAATTCTCTTATAGAAGATAGCGAGAAGAATTTATTTAAAATTTATGTAAATTTAGAAGAAAAAATAAATATAAGATTATCTCAGCAAAAATATTTAGAAGTTTTAGAAGATCTTACGGCTCTTACCCAACCTATTAATACTTTTTTTGATAGAGTAATGATTATGGTAGAGAATAAAGAATTAAGACAAAATAGATTAACTTTACTTTATCAAATTAAAAATCTTTCTGTAAAATTTATTGATTTTTCTGTTCTTGTTCTATAAGATTATAGTTAGTGATAGCTAATAATAGTAGTTAAAAAAGTAGAAATAATCTAATGATAAAATTAACAAATAAAGAATTATTAATTGCTTGTTATAATAATTGGGAGGTAAAATGAAAGGTTTGGGAAATCTTCTTGATAAAGATATGATTTTGTTGGATAAGGAAGCTAATAATAAAGAAGAAATTATTAATATTTCTATAAAGTTACTTGGGAAGAACAAACATATCAAGAATAAAGAAGCTGTGTTATCTGCTTTATTAAAAAGAGAATCTATGGGAACTACAGGTATAGGACATGGAGTAGCCCTTCCTCATGCTAGGACCTCTGCTGTTAGTCAAATAGTATTGGCATTTATTAGAACAAAGAATGGAATTGATTTTGGAGCTGTTGATAAAGAGTTAGTAAACTTAATATTTATAGCAGTTTCTCCTGAAAATGATACTGATTCTTACATGGAAGTTATGGCATCAGTAGCAAGAATTTTAAGTAAAGAAGAAAATAGAAAATTATTAATGGAAGTAGAAAGTCCAAAAAAATTGATCTCTGTTATAAAAGAAATAGAAAGTTTTTAGGAGATTAAATTATGCTAATTGTTAAAAATTATATGTCTTCAACTCCTATAGGAGTTTATCCTTCTACCAGTTTTCGCAATTTAGCTAAGATGTTTAAAGAGAATAATTTTGATATTTTTCCGGTAATTGATGAAGAAAGATATCTTTTGGGCATTGTATCTCGTACTGATATGTTACATATATTTTTACCTCAATATTTTAGTTTGATGGATGATTTTTCTTATCTTAAAGATTTTGGTGCTTTAGAATTAGATAAAGAAGCTATTATTATGATAGAACGAATTTATGTAGCTGATGACTTGATGACCAAAGAAGTGATTACAGTTACTGAAGATACTTCTCTTATGAAGTCAATTGCCTTAATGAGAAAATATAGAGTTAGAAGTCTTCCTGTAATAAATGAAGAGAATAAATTAATGGGGATCATTACGCGCACTGATATTCTAAAAGCTTTTTTATAGTACTTTAATGAAATATAATTATGCTAAGAGTTAAAAAGAATAATTTAACACCCCATATTTATAAGGATTCTCGAGGATGGGTAGCAAATCCTATCGAAAAAAGTGTTTTACCTTCCAAGGAATTTGGCCATATTCATATTGTATCCATAGAACCTAATGCCCTTAGAGGAAATCATTATCACAACATACATAATGAATGGGCGATAATATTTGGAGGAAAATACTTATTTGCTTGGTTTGATAGAGAAGAAGATAAAGTAATAAAGGAAATTGTAGAAGAAGATAGCTTTGTTATATATGAGATACCCCTTACAGTTCCTCATGTATTTAAGAATATCGATCAAAAAACTGTTTACTTAATGGCTTATTATGACCACGAGTTTGACTCAAAAAATCCTGATATGATTAGATATAATTTAATATAAAGCAAGGTGGGCTATGATAACTTTTAATGATTTTAAAAATATCGAACTTAGAACTGCTACTATTAAGGATGTGGCTGATCATCCTAAAGCTGATAAACTTTACATCTTAACTTTAGATGTGGGCAATGAAGAAAAACAATGTGTAGCAGGAATAAGAGCATATTATGAAAAAGAAGAATTAATTGGTAAGCAGATAGTTATTGTTAATAATTTAGAACCTGCTACTATTAGAGGAGTAAAAAGCTCAGCTATGGTTTTAGCAGCTGTAGATAAAGAAGCACTATCTATAGTGGTCATGGATAGAAAAATTGAAAATGGTTTAAGTGTAATTTAAAAAGTAAAGCCCAGAATACAAAAACTAATAAATCAAAAATAAAATTTGGTCCTTAATATATAGAGATTATAATATGAAATATCTTATTAGAATGCACTTACGATTAGATAATAATGCTCATATAGGAATGGATATATAGTAAGAGATATTTTTAATTATTTATGACAATTATGGCTTTGCAACAGAAGTAATTACAGCGAATGTTCGCCATTCTTTGCATGTAGTAGAAGCTATTTTAGCTGGTTCTCATATTGCTACTATTCCCTATAGAGTTTTAAAACAAATGATAAAACATCCTTTAACTGATATAGGAATAACTCGATTTTTAACAGATTATGAAAAGATTCCTAAAAAGAGTGATTTTATTGGCTAAGAATCTTTACATTCTTTTTGGATTAATATTTTTCTTAACTGGTAATGGACAAGCAACATCTAAAGTATTAATTAGTGAAGTAGCTCCTTGTCAAACTAAAGATAACACTTTAATAGATGAGGGAGATTTTATTGAGCTTTTTGTTAAAGAGGATATCAATCTTGTGGGATATAAATTATGGGAAGGAAATAAGACGATCTTAGAATTTCCTTCTCCTTTCCAGATAAAATCTTCAAGTATTTTGCTCATCCATGTTAATGGGAGCAATAATCTTCCTAAGGCTGTTAATGAAACTCCCCTAAATGATAATAATCAAAATGGTTGCATAGACCTTTACAGCGCTGACTCCGGCCTAACTGCTACTGATAATACTATTTTTCTTACCACTCCTGATAATATTTTAGTAGATTTTCTTTCATATGCAAATCAAGATGGAAAATGGACTGGTAATTCCACCTGGTATGAAAAGGCTATCTCATCTTCAGAATGGATTGGGAGTTTTTATGAAGAGAGTTCTTTTGATAGCTCAAAACTTTCAAAGAATTATTCTATAGGAAGAAGCAATAAAATAGAAGACACTAACAGTAAACATGATTGGTTTTTTTGTAATATTATTACTCCAGGTAAAATAAATCCAGGTATAATAAAAGAAGATATTTTGCTAAACGAAATTGCTCCTAATGAAGAACAAGACTGGATTGAAATATACAATAATTCTAATAAAGACTTGGAATTAGATTATTTAATATTAAAGGAAAACGATAAAATTATAAAAACATTTTCTTCTCTAAATTTTAATAAAGATAATTTTATAGTGGTAAAATTAAACTCTTTGCCAAAAGATAGTGTAAACAATACTATTAATCAAAGCAATTATCTTGAATTTCATTCATCTTATGCTAGCATTGCTAATACAGATAGTGTAATTACTTTAGAAGATGGCTTGGGTAATATTATTGACGCTTTGCTCTATTCCAACTATGATAAAACTTTAAGCAAGCAAAATAAAGAGGCTGCTATTAGAGTTATAAAAAATAAAAAGTGGCAAGTAGTCGATGATGAAAACCTAAAAGAAGAAGATTTTATATATTGGAACGGTAAGAAAGGATATTCTCTTTCTCGAAAATATACTACTCAAGTTTTCAAAGATAATTGGTCTTTGTGTTCTCGACCCACTATAGGAAGAAATAATCAAACTAAGGATTATAAATTAGCTATTTCTAATTTTAAGATAGAGAACAATCCCTTCTTTATAGATGAAAGCTATTCTTCTAAAAAAGAAGCTAAAATTATTTTTAATCTTTCTTTGGCAGCTACTGTGTCTCTTCGAATATATAATGTAGAAGGTATGGCCGTAAAAGAAATATTAAGAAATAACACTCTTCAGGAAGGTGATTATGTTTATTCTTGGAATGGAAAAAATAAGAAAGATAGTCTTGTGCCCATAGGTATTTATGTAGTTTATTTAGAAGTAAAATCAGATAAGCAGAGCGCCATAAAAATAGATACTGTAATTGTAGCTAAAAAATTATAATCAAAGTTAAGTAGATGTCCTTAATTAGCAAAATCATTGTAATTATAATTCTAATTCTGCCTTCATACACTTTTGCAGCTTTTGAAGATAAAATACCAGGAGGAAGGCCTCAAGGTTTAGGAGGTGCATTTTGTGCTTTAGCCAATGATAATAATGCCATATACTATAACCCTGCTGGCCTTGTTAAGCTTATCTCTCCTACCTTAAGTAGTACCTACCAGACATTGTTTAATCTTCCAGAGTTAAGAGATCAATCACTAAACTTTGCCCTCCCTTTAAAAAATCATAAGGTAGTAGCTTTTGCTATGCAAGTTTTTGGAAAAAATGTATACAAAGAAAGATGCTTGTTCCTTTCTTATGCTACATCTTTGTTTAAAAGCTCCTATTTAGGTATAAACATTAAATCTCTAAAACTAAATATTATCGAAGCAGGGCTTGCTTCTTCTTGGAGTGTTGATGTGGGCTTCCTTTATGATGTGAATAAAAACATTTCTTTAGGAATGATGGCTAAAAATATTAATAAACCATTTTTAGGCGAGAAACTGCATAGTCAATGCCGTGTGGGTGTTAAAGTAAATCTTATTCCAAAAATAGAGTTACTTTGTGATTTTGATTATAATCAAAGATTACATATAGGAGTTGAACTGGGCTTAAATCAGAATTTTATTCTCCGACAAGGTTTTTTAACTAAACCAAAAAGATATACTTTTGGATTGGGAATAAAAAATAAAAGAATAGCTCTTGATTATGCTCTTGCAAATCATTCCGCACTTTCATTTACTAATCAAGTTAGTTTAACCATTATATTTTAGGCTTATTTTATGAAAAGATTTGTACTTTTAATTCTTTTATTAATACTTTTTTTCCCATACTTAAGCTCTGCTTCTCAAGTTATAGAAGATGAAGACGATATTTTAGAATTGTTAAACTGCGGAGAAATCACTTATTCTCAATATTTAGGATTGATAAACTTATTTAATGAAAAATTGAACATTAATAAAGATAACTTGTTTGAGCTGCAAGAGATTCCAAAAGTTAGTTTTTTAGATATAATTAACATTTTAAAGTACCGTGATAATTATGGAGAGTTTAACTCTATTTCTGAACTTAAATCTATACTTGAAAATAAAGAAACTTTTGAAAGAATAAAACCTTTTATTGAAGTTCCCAAAATAAAAAGAAAACAGTTAAAACTTGAAAGCAGAGTGTATGGCAGCAGAGAAATTAGCTTGCATCAAGAAATCCAAAGTTTTGAAAACCTTCATCTTTATTATGGAAAAAATATTTCTTCTTATGTTTCCTTTCAAAAAGATACGGAATCTCATAGGCTTGAAAAGATTTATTTAAAACTTTATAAACTTGGTTTATTTCAAAATTTAGCATTAGGCGATTATAAGGCTAAATTTGGGCAAGGGTTAATAATTTGGGAGAATTTTAAAGGAGGTGCTCTTGAAATCCATAGCAAAAATAAACGAATGAATTTAACTTTGATAAAGAATGAAGATGAAGAAAAAGGTTATTTAGAAGGTGCTGATTTAAAAATATTACTTTTTCCAAAAATAGATATAGGTGGAACTTATCTTTATAACTCTGACAATAAAAATAAGATATTTGGCGGAAGAATAAATCTTAATTTAAGCCAGTCCCAATTTTTTATTGAAGTAGCCAAAAATAAAGAAAGATATAGCTATATTTTAGGTTCCAGGTATATTAGCCCATCTTTCAGCTGCTACCAATATTTTAAAGAATATGATTCTGGTTTTCCTAACAATTATACTTATAGATTCAAGGTTAATGATGATGGCAGGAAAGAATACTTTTGGGAGTTTGATTATTGCCTTAATAAATTTTGGCAGATATATGGGTATTATTTTCAAGAAAGCAATCTTGTAAGTATATTAAATGATAATACTATCTTTTTAAAGCTATTTGGAAAGTTGAGTCCAAAATTTGATTTTAATTTATCAAGGGAATTAAGAGAAAAAGATACTGAAAAGGATAAAGAGAAAACAGAACATACACGTTTAAAGTTAAATTTTAATCTGCAGCCTTCCTTTCGAACTAATATTTATTTCAGATACACCCAGAAACCTTCTCAAGTTGACCATTATTTAAAATTAGATAATATTTATAAATTAACTAAAAATACAAAAATTAAAGGGGAAGTAAAGTTTCAGGATACTAATGTTAAAAAGGAAGGGCAAAAAATTACTACTTTTAACACAACTTTTGAACAAAATATATTGTCTTATTTTAAATATTTATTAAAATATGAACATAAAAAATACAGCACGGATTACAATCAAGAACCAAAAGATAACATAAAGGCACAGGTGGAAATAAAATGGTAAAAATAAGTATCTCTCAAAAGAAAGCCATAACTTTATTAATAGTATTCTTTTTAGGTCTTTACATTGGTTATTTCTTTGGAAAAACAAGACAGTGGCAAAAGATTTCCCAAGAAGAAAATCAAATTAAAGCTAAATCAAAAAATAGTTGTGAAGTAAGAAATATTAATTCTGAAAAAGTAAAATTTGCAAAAAATATTCCTTCTAAAAATATTAATACTCATAAAGTTACACAATCTAATTTGAGATTACATGGAACGGAAGAGATAGCTAAAAAAACTAAATCTACTGCAATAAAAATTAATATTAATGTAGCAAAAATAAATGAACTAACAAAACTTCCTGGAGTTGGAAAAAAAATTGCTCAAAATATAATTGACTACCGCAATCAAAATGGTCCTTTTAAAGATATTAAAGATCTTTTAAAAGTAAAACGCATTGGTCCAAAAACTTTGGATAGAATTCAAGGTATGATAATATTAAAAGACAAATAGTATGTAATTATTCAGCATAAACTTCGCACTAAGGAAATATGTTGTTACATTGAACATTGCTGAATAGTTACTATAGTACAAGAAATTTTTCTATCTTTTTTAGAAGTTTGCAGATGAATAATAGGCAAGTTCTAAAAATTCTTTAAAAAAATAATTACTTTCGATTTTGTGGGAAAAGTTGATGAACTTGAAGGAAAAATACTTCGAGTAATAACACTTGAGGATAAAGTTATCATCCATAATTTAAGCAAGGAGGAGTAATGGGAAAAAGTTTAACCCAGAAAATACTAGAAAAGCATATCGTTGAAGGAGAATTTAAGGCAGGTAAAGAAATTGGCATTAAAATTGATCAAACTTTAACCCAAGATGCTACCGGTACTATGGCTTATCTTCAATTCGAAGCTCTATGCATCCCCAAAGTAAGAACAGAGCTATCAGTAAGCTATATTGACCATAATACCATTCAAATAGGATTTGAAAATGCTGATGACCATCAATATCTTCAAACCATTGCTGCTAAATATGGAATTCTTCTTTCAAAAGCAGGAAATGGAATATGCCATCAAGTGCATTTAGAAAGATTCGGAAAGCCAGGAAAAACTCTTTTAGGCTCTGATAGCCATACCCCAACAGGTGGTGGATTAGGAATGATTGCCATTGGAGCAGGTGGTTTGGATGTTGCTGTAGCTATGGGAGGAGGTCTTTTTTATCTTACTTATCCTAAAATAATAAAGATAAACTTAATAGGCAAATTAAAGCCTTGGGTAACAGCTAAAGACATAATTTTGAAAATACTAGATATTTTCAGCACAAAAGGTAATGTTGGTTATGTATTTGAATTTGGAGGAGCAGTAAATAGTCTTTCCGTCCCCGAAAGAGCAACTATTGCCAATATGGGTACAGAATGTGGAGTAACAACTTCTATCTTTCCGAGTGATGAAATTACTAAAGCATTCTTAAGGGCTCAAAATAGAGAAAAAGATTGGATTGAACTAAAGGCTGATGAAGATGCAGAATATGATAGAATAGTTGATATTAATTTAGATGAAATAGTGCCCCTTGCTGCTTGTCCTCATAGTCCAGATAATATCAAAACAGTAAAAGAGTTAGAAGGCATAGAAGTAAACCAGGTATGTATTGGAAGCTGCACCAACTCTTCTTATAAAGACTTAATGACTCTTGCTAAGATATTAAGGAATAAAAAAATTCACCCAAATGTTAGTCTTATAATTTCTCCAGGTTCTAAACAAGTATTGGAAAATATTGCCAAAAACGGAGCATTAACAGACATTCTTTACTCAGGAGCAAGGATTACTGACCCGGTATGTGGATTCTGTATTGGAAATAGTCAGTCACCTCAAACAAATGCTATTTCTATCAGAACTTCTAATAGAAATTTCTTCGGCCGATCAGGGACAAAAAGTGCTCAAGTTTATTTAACAAGCGTAGAAACAGCTGTTGCTTGTGCTATTACTGGAAAAATAACTGATCCTCGAAATTTTGAAATGGATTATCCGCAAATAAAATTATCAAGTAAATTTCACATAGATGATAATATGATTCTTCAACCTTCAGCTAATGATAAAGAAGTTCAAATATATAGAGGGCCAAATATTGGTCAGCCACCACTAGGCTCACCACTTTCAGAGCATATTTTAGGAAATGTTGCTATTAAGGTAGGAGATAAAATCACTACTGATCATATAATTCCTGCTGGCAGTAAAATGAAATATCGTTCTAATATTTCTAAATATGCTGAATTTGTATTTGAATTAGTAGATAACACCTTCTATAAAAGAGCAATGGATAACAAAAACAAAAAAATAGCTAATATTATAGTTGGTGGATTAAGTTATGGACAAGGATCCTCAAGAGAACATGCTGCTCTATGTCCAATGTTTTTAGGCGTTAAAGCCGTAATCGCCAAATCTTTTGAAAGAATTCACACGGCAAATTTGATAAATTTTGGTATAATTCCCTTAATTTTTAAATCAGAAGCTGATTACAGCAACGTTGAAGTTGGGGATCAAATTGAAATTTCTCATATAAAAGAAAAACTTCTTACAAACAAAGAATTAACTGTAAAAAATATCACCAAAAATATGGAGTTTGGCGTTAATTGTAATTTATCCAACCGTCAACGAAACATAATTCTTGCTGGTGGTCTTTTATCTTATACAAAATCACTTAATCGTTAATATTTGGAAAACTCTATTGATTCTTTTTATGAGTAGCAGGGAACTTAAAACAAAGAATTCATATTTACTCAAAGAATCTTGTTATTTACTTGTCACCTTTAAAGTAAAGTTAATAACTTCAATTTCATCTTTGTCTTGGCGTTATCTCTTCTTTTCTCCAATAATATGTTTTATAGCTTGGACAGATATATCTACTTCTTCTTTGGTATTAAAGTAGCCCAAGCTAAAACGAATTGTTCCTGAAGGGAAAGTTTTGATGGTTTTGTGGGCATAAGGGGCGCAATGAAGACCAGGTCTAGACATAATATTAAAAACTTGATCTAATATGTAGCTTGCTTCAGAAGACTCAATTCCATTTATATTAAAAGATACTACTGGAATTTGTGAATCTTTTGAAAAAGAACCGTAAAGAATTATTTCCTCAATTTCATTTAACTTTTCAATTAAATAATTAGTTAAATCCTTTTTATATTCAAATATATATTTAAGCCCTTTTTTTTGAATAAATTCTACTCCAGCTCCAAGACCTGCTAAGCCTACTGTATTAGGAGTTCCGCTTTCAAATTTATCTGGCAAAAAGCTTGGATGATTTTCAGATTCGGAGCTACTTCCTGTGCCCCCTTGGCGAAGAGATTCTATCTCTAAACCTTCCCTAATACAAAGACCTCCTGTACCCTGAGGACCAAAAAGGGATTTATGTCCTGTAAAAGCCAAAAGGTCAATATTTTGTTTTTCTACAGAAATATCACAAATTCCGGCAGTTTGAGCAGCATCCACCATAAAAATTATATTATTTTCTTTAGCTATTTTGCCAATTTCCTGAATAGGCATTAAATTTCCAGTAACATTTGAAGCATGGGTTGCAACAATTAATTTAGTGTTCTTTTTTATAGCGTTTTTAATATCACTAGTATTTAATACTCCTTGATTATTGCAATTAACGATGGTAGTAGAAATAAAATTATTTTGGGATAAATAAGTAAGGGGTCGAATTACAGAGTTATGTTCCATAGAAGTGGCAATAACATGATCGCCTTCCTTAAGAAGCCCTTTAATACCTATGTTAAGGGCATCAGTAGCATTTAAAGTAAAAACAATATTTTTAGAGTCTTTAATGCCAAATAAATTAGCTAAAGCTTCTCGGGTATTATAAATAATTTTAGCAGCTTTTATGGCCATCTGGTGGCCAGATCTTCCAGGATTAGCACCTGCTTCTTTCATGCATCTTTCCATGGATTTGTATACTTCTTTAGGCTTGGGCCAAGTAGTAGCTGCGTTATCAAAATAAATCATAATTTATACCTGATTAAATTTATTTTAAAACATAACACTAAAAATAAAAAATCACAACTTAAAATTGGGAAATTTATTATAGTTTGCAATTTTAAATAACCTTTTTCTTTAAAGCAGAAACTATATGCTTGTACTTGTAATGATATTGATAATAAATAAGAATTAACTTTTAGTCGGTATTGAATTATGCTGGAATAGCAGGTTGATTGAGATATTAATTATGCAGAATTATTCTCTTCTCTACAATAATACTCAAAAATAAGATTAGTCGGATAGCCAATTACATAAAGATGATTACTATTTGTCAAATTCAGCAACTTTTTCCCTTGACAAAAGTAGTTATCTAAATATACTTTTGTTTGATGCTCCTCGGTAGCTCAATGGTAGAGCATTCGGCTGTTAACCGAAATGTTGTAGGTTCGAATCCTACCCGGGGAGCCATATTTAATAATACGAACTGGGGATTTTCGGAAGATGAAACGGAAATCCCCTTTTCTTTTTTGTCCCCACCCGACCCAACCCCTGAAGGAAAGATTAAATTTTTGAAGGCATCAAAATCCTCTGAATAATAAAGGTTTATCTGGATTTGCTCTTTTGAATAAAGAATGTTTTTGATGAACTTTTTGATTAAAACTGAAGTTTGAATAAAATTTACAACCACCCTCTGTAAAATAAGGAGTTAGCTATTTTAGAAATGTACTTTCATAGCGACAGTCTCTCCCTTGCCTTTTTATCAAGAGAAGTACCAAGCTTCTTCAGAATCTTGGACTGGTAATCATTGATGATGCTAATCTGTTCAATTTGTTGACCTGGTATGTTGATATAGCCAATAGAGATTCTCCTGAGGGTTTCCCATATCTCACGAAGGCTTCTACCGTCACATTGTCTTGTTTCTGAATCACGCTTTAGCACCTCATCAAGGCGACGTCGCGCCTCCCAAATGATGAGATAGGCCAGCATACACATAAATAGACTTACTGCGAAATAAATCAGTTATTTTACAAAAATGCTATAATTCCTTTAC
>JASEGW010000070.1 GCA_030017825.1 bacterium
CAGGCATCTATAAGCTTTTTTGTATCTATTGCTATTATTTCGCAGTAAGTCTATTGATTCTGGCGAAGAGATAGATAGCTTAAGAGGTCACACAGATTATGTTTGGAGTATAGATTTTAATCTAGATGGAACTATTTTAGCTAGTGGAAGTTGGGATAATACCATAAAAATTTGGAGGGTAGAAAACAGAAAAGAACTAACTACTCTAAAAGATTGTTCAGATTATATTTGCAGTATAAATTTTAATCCAGATGGAACTCTCTTGGCTAGTGGAAGTTGGGGTAATATTTTAAAGATATGGGGTATTAACTCAGGAGAGGAAATAGCTACTTTAGAAGGTCATAGATGTACAATTCATAGTGTTAGCTTTAGTCCTGATGGAAAAGTCTTAGCTTCTGGAAGCAGGGACAACACCATAAAATTGTGGGATGTTGGTTTAAAGAAAGAAATAACTACCTTGAAAGGTCACAAAAGTTCTGTTTTTAGTGTTTGTTTTAGCCCAATAGGAGCAAAAATAGCCAGTGGAAGCAAGGATAATACGGTTAAGTTATGGGAAGTAGGAAGAAGAAAAGAGATATTTACTTTAAAAGCTCATTTATCTTATGTTTACAGTACGACTTTTAGCCCCGATGGAAAAATCCTAGCTTCAGGAAGCAGAGATAATACCATAAAATTATGGGATGTAGAATATAGTGAACTAATTTATACTTTATTTTCATGGGGTAATGGTTGTTGGGTAACTTATACTCCAGATAACATATTTGGCGCTTCAGAGTCTGCTATGAATTATATATGGTTTGCTGATGGTTTAGTGACTTATCCAGCTTTTGAATTTAAAGATAGATTTTACCATCCAGAGAAAATAAGAGATAGGATTAACCAAATTTGGACTAAAAGCAAGAAGCAAAAAAGTATTTTATAGTGAAAAACTATTTAAAAGAAATCTAAAAAAAATGTGAATATAAAAACTCAACTAAATAATAACACCAATAGTATTAATTAGAATTAAATAAAAAAATAATTATTTCAACAATCTGGTAGATGCCAGATTATCTGACCAGTTGCAAGCTTATTTTACTTTATAACTTTATATTTTTAACTTTTTACATGTGGGGGGTACCTAAATAAATAATAAATGGAGATGGAAAATGGATATAAATATTAATGAGACAAAAAAACTAATAAATCAATTATCTTTAGAAGAAATAAAAAGTCTTTATATTTTTGAAGATATTTTAAAGAAGCCTATCCAGGACTATGTTAAAGAGATAAAAAAAAAAGAATAATAAATCTTTTGTTTTTTCTGAAAATATTACTGAAAATATTTTAGATGGAGTTTCTTATGTTGTAAATATCATAGATTCTGATAATTCATTTAAAAATGGTCACTCAAAAAGAACTGCTAATTATGCTCTCCTTTTATTAGACTGCATAAAGAACGATATAAGATTAGATTCAAATTTTGGAAAAACATTGGAAATAACTGCTCTCCTTCATGATATAGGGATGGTTTATTTACCTAAGGAAATACTTTCTAAAAAAAGAAGACTTTCAAAAAAAGAGTGGGAAAAAATTAAAGAACATCCTTTGCTGGGAGCATCTATTTTTGAAAATTTTAAAGAACTAAGAGAGATAGCTTTAGGAATAAGATTTCACCATGAAAGATTTGATGGTAAAGGATATCCTGATAAAATTTCTAAAGATAACATCCCTTTATCTTCAAGAATATTAGCTGTGTGCGATGCTTTTGATGCTTTAACTTCGAATCGTCTTTATCGGAAGAAGTTAGGTAAATATAATGCCTTTGAAAAAATAAAAAAATGTTCTGGAACTCAATTTGATCCTCATGTTGTTTTATATTTAAGAAAAACTTTACCAAGAATTGATCTTTAAGAATAATTCGTTATTAAATCGTAACTATTCAGCAATGTTCAAGGTAACAACATATTTCCTTAGTGCGAAGTTTAAAAATTAGTATTTCTTCGCCAAATTAAAATCTTAACGGAAAATACATAATTTTTAATTTCTTCTTTTTCTTTAAAAATTAAATATTTTCCTAATTTTAATTAATACTCAAAAATACTAATTTAATGCTCAGAAATACTAATTTTTAAACTTAGATTTATGCTGAATAATTAAATTATTCTTAATTTTATCATATTGTTTTTATTTATATTGGAGGTTATAATGAAAGTGCATCGTTCGGTAATAAAAAGAGCCAAACAAAACGAAATAAGAAAAATGCGAAATGTTTCTGCTAAATCAAGAATTAAAACTCTTGTTAAAAATGTTAACGAAGTATTACAAAAAAAAGATATAAACGAAACTAAAAAAGCTTATAGTGTAGTAACTAAATCCTTAGACAAAGCTGCTCAAAAAGGAATAATTCACAAGAAAACTGCTAACCGCAAAAAATCTCGCCTATCAAAAAAAATAAACCTCATTGTATCTGGCACAAATCAACAATAAACATTTCTAATATTAAGGAATAAAAAAGATTACTCTTAGTTTTTAATTGTATATCTATATTAATAGAATTTTTGTATAGATTTTTAAGCTCTATAATAGTGTAATTTTTAGCTTGAGAAAGAAGAGAAGACACTTGTTTCTTAGATTTTATGTTAAGCTTTTCTAATATTTGTTGAGAGTAACTATTTTCCAAATTTAATGTTTTTAGTTGATATAAAAGTCTTAATTGTTTAGTAATCATAAAGAATATCTTTAGATGTGGTTCCCCTTTTATTATTAAGCTTCTAAAAATAGAAAGAGAGCTTTTAAGATTACGAGCAAAAATGACCTCTAATAATTCGAAAATGCTTTCTTCATGAAAACTACTAGTAATAAAAGTTAGGTCATCCTTATCAATTACTTTATTTTTATCAAAGTAAAGCAGATATTTTTCTAATTCTTTTATTAGAGAATCAAAATTATGACCAATACTTTTTATAATATAAGCTATTGCTGTATGGGTAAATCTTAAATTATTCTTTAAGCTAAATTCCTTGATATAATTAACCATTTGGGAATCAAGAGGAGAATATAAATAGATAATAAGGCCATTTTTTTGAGCTTGTTTATATACGATGTTGTTGTTATTTATGGTGTTTTCATATAGCAACAAATGAAGATATGTGGGGATACTTTTAAGGTATTCTGCAAATTCTTTTTGCTCTTTGGAAGAAAATGAAGAAAAATTCTTTATAATTACTAATCTTTTGGGGGAAGAAAAGGGAAGAGATTCGCAAGTATTGATAATTTCAGAGAGCCTATAGTTTTTTTCTTCAAAGATGTTAATATTAAGAGAGGGAAAATCAGAACCATGAAAAATATGATGTTTTAATTTATTAATACTTTCTGAAATTAAGTTTTCATTTGTGCCTAAGAAAAGATAAATAGGGCATATTTTTTTTTGGTCTAATAATCTCAGAAAATCTTGGTAAGTAGACATAAAATTTTATAGAAACAAAACACAAAATACAAGAAACAAAACAACTAAGCTTTTAATAGTTGTCAGTCAAAAAGTTTTATATTAAATAAGATATGCAATTTCTAAACAAGAACCAATCTGTCTTCCAGCCTCTTACTTCTTCTTTTATCTACCATCCTTCAATAGTTCTGTTAACTATGTCCCAAGAAAGGTCTTCAAAAAGAGCTTCTATGGCATCTTCTTCAGTTTCATATTCAACGCTAGAAGTGGAATATAAAGAAGAAGTGGGCGGAATATAATTTACAAATTCTTCAAATTTATCTTTCCAAAGCTGTTTTTTTTCTTTATCGATTAAGGATACATTTACAAGGATCCATAGCTTATACTTAGTAACATAACCTTCGCTATCGTAGGATAAAGGTTCTTTGTTATAAGAGATGATTTCTCCTTGAAGGCTAACATCTGCTTTTTTAGCTGATACTACATTTAGGTGTCCATCTAAAATAAACTTCTCTATGACATTATTAGATAATTTATCTTCTAATCCATGGATCAAAGTCTTGTTCGAGAAGATTGGAATATTGATGCTTGTAATATTAGGATTAAGAATAGGTGTTGGAGTATATGCACAGCTTGCTAAAATCAATAGAAGCGTAAGAAAGGAAAGATGTACATAATTCCTTAAAAACAACATTTAATCCTAACCTCCTTACTTAATTATAAGTATTCATAGCATATTCCAAGCCATCTTTGATAATAGAAAGAGTAGCTTGGCTGGCGATTAAAATTGATTTTTCTATTATATTATTTTCTTCCTTATTGAAATTTGATAATACAAACTGAGCAGAATCTGTTATTTTAAAACTTGGATTTATACCTATGCGCACTCGTTTAATGTCTTGGGTATTCAAGCAATCAATAATAGATTTTAATCCATTATGTCCACCGGCACTACCTTTAGAACGAATACGAATTTTTCCTAAAGTTAAATCTAAGTCGTCATAAATAATTATTATTTTAGAAATATCAATATTATATGATTGAACGAGACTTAAAATAGACTCTCCGCTACGATTCATATAAGTTCGAGGTTTAGCTAAGATAATTTCTTGACCAATGTAAGTTCCTTTTCCTATTTTAGACTTGCATCTAACTTGCTTGACTTTTATTCCTGTAAGTTTAGAGATGGCATTAATAGCCTTAAACCCTACATTATGTCTATTTTTTGCATATAAAAGTCCAGGATTTCCTAATCCTGCTATTAGAAACATAATTAATCTTCTTTGCTTTCTACTTCCTCTTTTCTTCTTGCAGTAATAACTTCTGGAGCCTGAGGTTCTCCTTTTATTGCTGCTTCTTCTCCCTCAGCTTCTTCTATTACTGGTCTTATGGTAACCACTGATTGTTCGGGGTCTGAGAGAATCTCTATTCCTTCTTCTAAGGTAATATCTTTAACATAAAAAGTTTCATTAATACCTAAGTTGCTGATATCTATATTAATGTTTTCAGAAATTTGAGATGGTAGGCTTCTAACGGTGATTTCCCAAAGGGTATGTTCTAATATACCACCTTCTTTAACTCCTTTGGCTTTTCCTTCTAAATGAATGGGTATATTCACTTCTATTTTTTCATCTAAAGATATATGCTGAAAGTCAGCGTGGATAATATCATGGGAAGTAAAATGCAGTTGTTTTTCTTTTAAAATAGCTGTCTTAGAAATAGCCTTATCTGTTCCGTCAATTTTTAGATTGATAATTACATTGTCTCCTGCTTCCGTAGATAAAACTTTCTTTAAGGACTTTTTGTCTATCTCTAATGACAAAGACTCTTCCTTGCGTCCACATAGCACTGCAGGTATGGACCCTTTTTGCCTTAGTCTGCGGGCATATCCTTTTCCGGTGTTTTTTCTGATATTTGCCTTTAATAAAATTTGTTCCATGAAAACCTCCTATACGAATAATGAACTGACTGAAGCTTCAATATGAATACGATTTATAGCTTCACCTAAAAGCTTAGCTACAGATAGACTTATTATATTTGTGTTTTTAGCTTGTTTTTCAAGAGGTAGGGTATTTGTAACCACTATTTCTTTAATTTCAGCTTTACTTAATCTTTCTATAGCTTTACCTGAGAATACAGGATGAGTGCAAGCTACATAAACATCTTTAGCTCCTTGGTTTTTTAAAGCAGATATAGCTTTAACTATGGTGCCTCCAGTATCGATAATATCATCTAAGATGATTAGATTTTTATTTTTTATTTCTCCAATAATATTCATTACTTCTGCTTTATTTGTATCTATTCTTCTTTTATCTATTATGGCAATACTAGCTTTAAGTCTTTTAGCAAAAGCTCGAACTCTTTCTACTCCCCCAGCGTCAGGAGAAACAATTACTAAATTATCAATTTTTTTGTCTTTAAAATAATCAATTAAAACTGGAGCAGCATATAGATGGTCTACTGGAATATCAAAGAAGCCTTGAATTTGACCAGCATGAAGATCCATAGAAAGAACTCTTCTTGCTCCAGCAGTGGTTATCAAGTTTGCTACTAATTTTGAGGTAATAGGGACACGAGGTTGTACTTTGCGATCTTGCCTGGCATAGCCATAGTAAGGAATTACTGCGGTAATACGACGAGCAGAAGAGCGACGCACAGCATCTATCATAATCAAAAGTTCCATAAGGTTTTGATTAACTGGAGGGCATGTAGACTGAATAATGTAAACATCGGCACCCCGAACGTTTTCATTAATCTGGACAAAGGTTTCTCCATCACTGAAGGATGATACTTCAACGTCACATAAGGGGATAAACAAATAATCACATATTTCTTCAGCTAATTTACGATTAGAATTTCCAGAAAATATTTTTAAATCTAAATTTTTTGGCATATTATTCTCCTAATTTAACTTGTTGACTATTTTTAAAGTAGTCATAAGGCCCAATAGAGGAGTTTCTTTCTATGTGACTATTTACAATGAAGGAGGAAAAAACAGTGCATTCGTTCTCTATTTCTGAATTTATAATGCATGAAAAAGGACCAATTACACATTTAGATTCAATAACAGTGTTTCCCATAATGCTGGTATAAGGGTAAATAATGGTATCTTGTTCTATTTTCACTTCCTGGTCTACGAAAGTAGAATTAGGGTCTAATATAGTAACTCCTTGAAGCATTAAATTATTTAGTATTTGTTCCCTAATTCTATTTTCTGCTTTACTAAGATGAATACGATTGTTAATACCTAAAGCTTCATTGGGGTCCTCAGTTTTAAGGGAAGCTACTACTAGTTGATCTTTAATGAAATTTTCAATGCAGTCTGTTAAGTAATACTCTCCTTTTTCCTGATTAAGTTTTAAATTATTTAAGGCTTGGTGCAAATCTTCCCATTTAAAGCAATAAATACTGGTGTTGATTTCATTAATATTTTTTTCAGAAGGGGTAGCATCTAATTCTTCCACAATTTTTACTACCATGCCCTCATTATTTCTAGTTACTCTTCCATAGCCTTTAGGATTATTGATTACAGAGGTGAGTATAGTGGCTGAAGCATTTTGTTTCTTATGAGTTTGATATAGTTTTTCTAATGTTTCTACAGTAAGAAGAGGCGCATCTGCGCATAAAACTAGTATATTTCCTTTAAAATCTCCTAAGGCATTTTTAATTTGCATTAAAGCATGACCGGTACCTAATTGTTCTCTTTGAAGAATAGTTTTTACATTAGAGGGTAAGGTTTTTTTTACCTCCTCGGCTTTATGTCCCAAAATAACTAATGTTTCTTTAATAAAAGAGAGTTTGGATGTAGTGTTTAAAGAGTAGTTAATAATGGGAGTACCGCAAAGTTTATGGAGCACCTTAGGAGCTGAGGATTTCATCCTAGTTCCTTCTCCAGCAGCTAATATAACAGCAATAGTATCTTTTTCCATAAATATACCTTAGAATATAAATATGTTTATAAACAATAATGTAACTATTCAGCAATGTTCAATGTAACAACATATTTCCTTAGTGCGAAGTTT
>JASEGW010000071.1 GCA_030017825.1 bacterium
AAAACTTGACCTCTTGGGATTATTAAACTTATTTGTATTTAGTGGTAAAGATGGGGTAAAGAACTTTAATACTCTTTCAAAAAAAGCTCCTGCAAAATAATTTTACAGGAGCATATATTTTTTTGCTTAACTTAACTACCTACATACAAACATTTATAGAATTAGATTTACATTTTTCCATACAAGTTCGACAGTCATTACAATTTTGATAATTAATAGAAGCCAGATTATTATCAAAACTTATAGCCTCTTTTTCACAAGCTTTTACACATAGCTTACATCCAATACAGCCTACAGCACATATCTTTTTTACTTGTGCTCCTTTATTCATAGAATTACAAGCCACATAAACTGTAGCTGTTACAGGAACAAGCTTTACAACCCCTTTAGGACAAACATCCAAGCACTTTCCGCAACCTACACATTTATTCTTATCTACTTGCGGTAATCCAATATCATTCATTTCTATAGCTTCGAAAAGACAAGCCTTAACACAACTTCCATAACCTAAACAACCATATTTACAAGCCTTATTGCCGCCATATAAAATAGCAGCACTTTCACAATCCAAAATTCCTTCATAAGTAAAAGTTCGTTCTACTTTATCTTCACCACCTGCACAACATATAATAGCTCTCTTTTTATCTCCAGCACCAGCTTCTTTGCCGCTAATCTTAGCTAAAGCTTTTGCTATTTCTTCTTCTCCTGGAGCACAAAGATTAGGAACAACTTCAGGGTCTTTAATTACTGCTTCGGCATAACCTTTACAGCCAGCAAATCCACATGCCCCACAATTAGCTCCTGGAAGGGCTTCCATAGCCTCTTCTATGCGGGGGTCTATCTCCATATGAAATATTCTGGAAGCAATACCTAAGCTTAGGGCAAAAATAAGGCCAAGACCTCCAAGACTATATGCTGCAATTGTGAACATAATTAACACTCCTGTAAATATTGTCTAAGTTATAAGTTCTAAGCAAAAAAGCAAATTTTGTAAGTTAGAACTCACAACTTCTAACTTAGAGCTTTACTACATCTTGACTAATCCACTAAAACCCATAAAGGCTAAAGATAAAAGTCCAGCCGTAATTAAAGAAATAGAAGCTCCTTGTAATGGTTTAGGAACAGATGCTAAAGCTAAGCGTTCTCTTATACCGGCCATCAAAACCAAGGCTAAAGTAAAACCAATACTGCCTCCTATAGCAAAAATTATACTTTCAATAAAATTATAACTATTTTGGATATTTAAAATAGCCAATCCCAAGATAGCACAATTAGTGGCAATTAAAGGTAAAAACACTCCTAAGGCTTCATAAAGAGCGGGAGCACTTTTTTCCATCACAATTTCTACTAACTGTACCAAAGAAGCAATAATTAAGATAAAAACTATAGTTTGTAAAAATCCTATATTATAAGGGACTAAAATATATTTCTGAACAAGCCAAGTAACTATGGAAGACATGGTTACAACAAATATTACCGCCATACCCATTCCTATAGCTGTATCAACCTTTTTAGAAACTCCTAAGAAAGGACATATTCCTAAAAAACGGACCAGAACAAAGTTATTAACTAAGACTGCTCCTATAAACATTAAAACAAGTTCTATACCCATAGATTACTCCTTAATTATGATTTTGCAATTAAAAATGCTTAATTTCTCTAAGGTACAATTATACTTTTTTAATAAATTTATTAACCGCTCCTAAGAGAATTCCTAAAGCAATAAAGGCTCCTGGAGGAAGAATCATTAATAAACAAGGCTCATAATTTACTCCAAAAACAGAAATTCCAAAAATAGTACCTGCTCCCAGTATTTCTCTTATAGCTCCTAAAATTGTTAAGGCTAAAGAGAATCCCAAACCCATCCCTAAACCATCTAAGATAGATCTAAAAATAGGATGTTTCGAGGCAAAAGCTTCAGCTCTTGCTAAGATAATACAATTAACCACAATTAAAGGAATAAATAAGCCTAAGGCTTTATAAAGCTTATAATCTATACTATGAATTACAAAATCTATAATAGTCACAAAAGTAGCAATTATTACAATAAATATAGGAATTCTCACTTTAGCAGGAATTATAGTTCTAAATGTTGAAATCATCATATTAGAACCCAATAATACAGCCGTAGCTGCTAATCCCATGGCTAAACCATTTATAGCTGAAGTAGTAACCGCTAAAGTAGGACACATACCAAGAAGAAGAATAAGTATTGGATTTTCTTTTATAAAACCTTTAGTAAAATCATGCATTATAGACATACTGTTCTCCCTATAAATTTATAATTAAGAAGTTTTAAACAAGAATTAAAACTTACTCACTACTTTCAATGGAAAAAAGTTTCTCTTTTATAATCTCAAAATGTTTTAAACCTTTACTCACAGCTTCACATACTGCTCGCGGAGAAATAGTAGCCCCAGATATTGCTTGAATATCTCCTCCATCCTTTTTAACTTTTAATTCTCCATTAATTAATTTGGAATTAGCAAGAGATTTATCTTTGAATTGATTCTTAAAAGTATTGTCTTCTTGAGGAGTATCAATCTTATTTCCTAATCCTGGAGTCTCTAAATGCTTTACAATATCTATTCCATTCAAACTACCTTTTGGAGATACCCCTATCATAACCTCAATTAAACCACCATAACCATTTTTAGTAGATTCTTGAAAAGCTACACCTGTAATTATGCCTTCTTTTTTAGCAATATAGTATTCTTTTTCATCCATAGTTACCATGCCACCATTTTTCTCCTTTATGGAACGATCAGGTTCGTTATCATAAGGAGGTAAAACAGCCTTTATTGCTTCCAACTTTGCCAATCTGTCTTGCTCGGCAATGGCATCCTTAGTAGTATTATAAGCATAAACTAAAGCCAAGGCAGCAATTACACAAACTAAAGTTAAGGCAAAAACTAATTTTAAGACATCTTTAATCAAGGAAACCTCCTATGCTCCATATTTCTTTGGTTTAATATAACGATCTATTAATGGGGTAACTGCATTCATAATTAGGATAGAATAAGAACAACCTTCTGGATATCCTCCATAGATTCTAATTACAGTTAGAATAATACCAGCTCCAATAGCAAATACAATCTGTCCTTTTATAGTAATAGGACAAGTTACCATATCTGTGGCCATGAAGAAAGCTCCTAATATTAATCCTCCAGAAAGTACATGAAATAGAGGATCGCCTATAAATAAGGCTTTTCCTCCAAATATCCAAGAAAGTAAAGCTACAGTACCTATATAGTAAATTGGCAGCTGCCAATTAATGTATTTTTTATAGATTAAATATATAGCTCCTATTAAAAGAGCAGCAGCTGATACTTCCCCTAAACAACCACCAACATTTCCTAAGAATAGACTTTTATATAAACTACTGGTGCACTCACCAAAATTATCTAATAGAGCAGTAGCACCTTCCAACTTCATTATTCCTAAAGGAGTAGCTGCTGTTTTAGCACTAAAAGGAGCAAGCCAAGTAGTCATCTGAACTGGCCAGGCAGCCAAAAGAAAAGCTCTTCCAATTAATGCAGGATTAAATATATTACATCCTAAACCACCGAAAGCAAGTTTAGCAATAGCAATAGCTACAAAAGAACCAACCATTGGTATCCATAGAGGTACTGCTGAAGATACATTAAAGCTTAATAAGAGGCCAGTTAAGAAAGCACTTCCATCTTTAATAGTTATTTCTTGTTTGGCAAGCTTTTGGATAATAGCTTCAGTTATTACAGCAGTAACTATTCCAACTACCATGACCCAAAAAGCTCTTAAACCAAAGAAGTATACAGCCAAGATAGCAGCTGGAAGTAAACTTAAATTTACACTCCACATAATTTTAGGAACAGATTCGTTGTTTTTAATATGAGGAGAGGTAGAAACTATTATCTTCTTCATTTTTTCTCCTTGCTTATTTGTAGTTTTGCATATTTTATATAATGAATCAGAGGTCTTTTAGAAGGACAGGTATAAGCACAAGAACCACACTCTACGCAATCTAAAACTCCTTCCTCCTTAGCTTCTTTAATACAATTATTTTCTATTAGACTTCCTAACTTGCTGGGTACTAAATACATAGGGCAAGCTTCTAAGCACATTCCGCAACGTATACACACATTGGCTGACTCTACTTTCACTTCATCAGTAGAAAGTATTAAAATACCAGAAGTTCCTTTAATGACAGGTACTTCAGTAGTATATTGAGCCAGTCCCATCATAGGACCACCATTTATAATTTTAGCTACATCTCCTCTAAAACCACCACATTCATTTATTACATCTGAGAACAAAGTTCCAATTCTTACTTTTAAGTTTGCAGAACGGGCAATTCCTTCTCCGCTTACACAAACTACTCTATCTATAAGAGGTTGGCCATTTACTATAGCATTAGCAATAGCTACAGCAGTACCTACATTATGTACTATTACTCCTACATCCATAGGTAGCCCTCCAGAAGGAACTTCTCTATTTAAGATTACTTTTATGAGTTGCTTTTCAGCACCTTGAGGATATTTGGCTTTCAGGGCTACTACTTCCATATTAGATTCCCTCACTACTGCAGAATGCATAATAGAAAGAGCGTCTTCTTTATCATCTTCAATACCAATATAAGCTTTTTTTGCTCCTAATACTTTCATTATGATCTTTAGCCCCATTATTACGGAATTAACATCTTCTAACATAACTCTATGGTCAGCAGAAAGGTAAGGTTCGCATTCTGCACCATTAATAATTATAGTATCAATCTTTTTCTCTTTTGGAGGAGAAAGTTTTACATGGGTAGGAAAAGTAGCTCCTCCCATGCCACAAATTCCAGCATCTTTAATCTTGTTCTTAATTTTATCAATAGGGAAATCTTCCCATCCATTTCCAGATACATGTCTCTCTATCCAGTTATCTTCGCCATCAGACTCTATAATTACAGACATACACTCACCTTTTACAGGATGAGGCTTATTGGCTATCTCTACCACCTTTCCTGAAATACTTGCATGAACAGGAACAGAAACAAAACCATTAGCTTCACCAACTACTTGACCTGTTTTAACTTCATCGCCTACTTTAACACAAACATTAGCTGGAGCACCAATATGTTGGATTAAAGGAATGATTACCTTAGGGGGGAAAGGAATGGTTTTGATCGCCTTATCTCGAGTTAGATCTTTATTCTTTGGAGGATGTATACCGCCAGGAAAAGTTAAACTTATCATAAGAAGCTCCCTATTAAGACTAAAAATTTAACACGAATTTTACATTATATCCCCCTAAATGTCAATAGCTTTTTAAACTGAATCATACCCACTTTCAAAAATAACTTAAAAAATACCCTCCATATGGTGTCAATCACAAAAAATTCCACTTTTTAATACTAACAGCATTATTAACGAAAATGTAAATTTCATTCAATAAGAAAAACGGCCTTTAATTTTCGCATTAATCTTTTATATACTTCCAATTAATTCTGTCCATCTCATTTTTTCATAAAAATAAAAAAGCAGGCAAAAGCCTGCTTGATCATTAATTAATTTATTTATCAATATATTTTTTATAAAGAACTAAATAGTTCAAAAGCTTTCTGAACATCAGCAAGGTTTACCAAAGAAGCTTTTCTATTTTCAGAAGCAATCTTTGCAACTTCAGATATTTCTAATGAAGTAACTTTCTCACTTTTTTCCTGCCCTTCACTATTTGTTACTTTACTTTTGTTTCTCTTATCGTTATTTACTTGGTTTTTGTTGTTATATTCTTGGTATGTTCGCAGTAGATTTTTTGTAATTTCCATACTATTGTCCCTCCTTTTTTAGACTTTTTCTTCTTCAAGTTTTTCAATAGCTAATTCCCATGTATCTTTTAATTCTTTAACCATTCCTTGTACTTCATTAATTAAACCACTATCCTTCTTGATATTTGCTTCAATCAATCTATGGTTCATGTAATCATAAAGCTTATATAAATTTTTTGCCACTTCTCCTTTGCTCATATCCAAAGAAACCATTAGTTCGGTTAATATATTTTGAGCTTTTATAATATTGCTGCCAACATCCGAATCCTCTTTTTTAGTTAGCGCTTCTTTGGCTTTGCCTAAAAACTTTAAAGCTCCTTCGTATAGCATAAGAATTAAGCTACCTTGATTTGTGATATTAAGAACTGTAGCCATAGGACAACCCTCCTTATTTTTTCTTCTATTCTATTTATCGGAAAATATTGTCCTATTCTTTAGAAGTTTCTTTATACCATTTGGTCACCATTCCTGAGGTAATTGCTTCACCTTCCGTTATATCTTTCTGGGCAATTTTACCCACTACAATATTTGTAAATTTTGGCAAAAGTCCTATGCCAGGTCTTTTTATATCTATCATTTTATTAGTAATTATCGTACCAATTTTTATATCTTGGTTAGCTATTATACTCTTCCTCGCTTCAGCCTTAACAGCCATTTCCGATAATTGAACATTTTTATAAGGAAGGCCAAAGCACTTTTCCGATTCTCTCAAACATTTAACCATTTGAGTCATTTCTTCTTGGTTTAAAGAAAGCTTTTGATCAGGCCCATCCATTTCTTTATCAATAGTAAAATGTTTTTCAATTATAGAAGCTCCCTTAGCCATAGCCAATAAAGGAACATAAGTATTTGGAGTATGGTCTGAAAACCCTACTGGAACACTAAATACTTTCTTCATGTTTTCAATTACATTTAAGTGCAATTGCGACATAGGGGCCGGATAAGAAGACAAGCAGTGCAGTAGCATTAGATTCTTCCAAAACTGACCAATTCTACGATAAATCAAAGTTTCCACTGCTTCTGAAACTTCGGTAATATTGGAAGCTCCTGTAGATAATATTACTGGCAAACAAAGAGTGCCTACAAAAGATAGAAAAGGCAAATTAGTAATATCTCCTGAGGATATTTTTAGAGCTTTAATTTCTAATTCAGCTAAAAAGCGAGCAGAGTCTTCGTCAAAAGGCGTTGATAAAAACATAATTCCTTCTTCATTGGCAATATGCATTAACTCCTTATAGACTTCTCTCTTAAGCTCTAATGATTTAAATAATTCAAAAGCTTTAGGACGAAGCTTCTTAGAGATTAAACTTTCTGCTGTAAATGTTTGGAATTTTACTGCGTCTGCTCCAGTTTTTGCTGCAGCAATTATCATTTTTTTGGCAATCTCTGCATCTCCATTATGATTAATTCCCACTTCAGCAATTACAAAAATGGGTTTTCCGTCACCAATTTCTCTATCGCCAATTTTTGCAATATATTCCATAAATCCTCCAGATAGCTTCTTTGTTAAGAAACCTATCTTGCACTTTTAGTCTTATTTTATAAAAAATGTATTAAAAGACCGTAAAGTATATAAGTACTTAAGCATAAGTTTTCGGTATTTAATCTGAGTATTTTAAATCCGAAATCCAAGCATCGAAATCCGAAACCTGTCTGCGT
>JASEGW010000072.1 GCA_030017825.1 bacterium
CTACTGATTACGGATGATAGTGGCGGTAGTAACGGTTACCGTGTAAGGCTCTGGAAACTACAACTACAGAAACTGGCGAATGAAACAGGGCTTTCTATTTCGGTTTGTCACTTGCCACCGGGAACCAGTAAGTGGAACAAGATTGAACACCGCTTATTTTCATTTATCAGTCAGAATTGGCGAGGGAAGCCACTGGTGAGTCACGAGGTGATTGTGAATCTAATCACCGCTACGACAACCAAAAAGGGACTTCATGTTCAATGTCAGATTGATACAAACTCGTATCCGAAAGGAATCAAGGTATTAGATGAAGAAATGGCCAGTATCAATATCCAGAAGGATTCATTTCATGGAGAGTGGAACTATACTATCTCTCCAGATTGTATCAGAGATGATACAGTTATTTCGTGACGACCACTAAGCACTTTCTTTTTCAAGAACTAAAGTTGGTTTCATCTTTTTTTCTACCATTTCCCCAGTAACAATACATTCTTTAACATTTGTTAAGGAAGGTATCTCATACATAATATCTAACATTATATTTTCAATAATAGCTCTAAGTCCTCTAGCTCCTGTTTCTCGCTTCATAGCTTTTTCAGCAATGGTTTTTAAAGCATCATCCGTAAATTTTAACCTTACATTCTCCATTTCAAAAAATTTCTTATACTGTTTTGTTAGAGCATTCATAGGTTCTGTTAATATTCTCACTAAATCTTCTACTTTTAAAGCTAATAAACTAGTAATTACTGGAAGCCGACCAATAAATTCTGGAATGAGACCATATTTTAATAAGTCATCAGGAATAATTTGCTCCATTATCTCTTCATCATTCTCTCTATTGAGCCTAATTTCAGTTCCAAACCCAACCAATTTCTTTCCAACTCGTTCTCGAATAATGTCTTCCAAGCCTACAAAAGTACCTCCACAAATAAAAAGAATATTAGTAGTATCTATTTTAATGAATTCTTGATGAGGGTGCTTTCTGCCTCCTTGAGGTGGAACATTAGCTATGCAACCTTCTATAATTTTAAGTAGTGCTTGTTGCACACCTTCTCCAGAAACATCCCTAGTAATAGAAGGACTGTCACCTTTGCGAGATATCTTATCTATCTCATCTATATAAACAATTCCTGTCTCCGCTTTTTTTACATCATTATTGGCAACTTGTATTAAGCGTAAAAGTATATTCTCAACATCCTCTCCTACATAACCTGCTTCTGTTAAGGCAGTAGCATCAACAATAGCAAAAGGAACATTAATGACGTCTGCTAATGTTTTGGCTAATAATGTCTTGCCGCAACCAGTAGGGCCTATTAATATAATATTAGTTTTTTCTATATCTACATTATCATTTTTTAGATTAACACTTAATTCATTTTTTAGATTAACACTTAATCTTTTATAATGATTGTAAACTGCTACTGATAAAACTTTTTTTGCTTTCTCTTGGCCTATAATATACTCATCTAATTTTTCTTTAATCTCTTGTGGAATTGGAATACCTATCCCAGAAGTAAATTCTTTTTTTTCTTGGAAATCTTCAGATACAATTTCATTACAAAGACCTACACATTCATCACAAATATACACTCCAGGACCAGCTACTAATTTTTTCACATCTTTTTGAGCTTTTCCACAAAAAGAACAATACAAATTTTTCCCATCTCCAAATTCCAGCATTTATTTTTCCTCTTTTTTCTTATTATCTCGAGAAGTTAAAACTTCATCAATTATACCATATTCTTTAGCTACCTCAGCTGTCATAAAAAAATCTCTATCTGTATCTTTTTCTACCTTTTCCAAGGGCTGTCCAGTATGTTTAACTAATATTTTATTTAATTCTTCCCTCATACGAATAATTTCTCGAGCCTGAATATCAATATCAGTAGCTTGGCCCTGCACTCCACCTAAAGGCTGATGAATCATTATGCGAGCATGAGGAAGAGCAAACCTCTTTCCTTTAGTGCCAGCTGCTAAAAGCAAAGCACCCATGCTGGCAGCTTGTCCAATACAAATAGTAGATACATCAGATTTAATATACTGAATAGTATCATAAATCGCCAGGCCTGATGTTACTACTCCTCCCGGATTATTAACATATAAATCTATATCCTTTTCTGGATCCTCTGCTTCTAAATATAACATTTGAGCAATAACTAAATTAGCTGCATCATCATCTATTATAGAACCAACAAATATAATACGATCTTTTAAAAGACGAGAGAATATATCATATCCTCTCTCCCCTCTTCCTGTTTGTTCGACTACCATGGGAACTAATGTCATTTTAATCTACCTCCAAATTTTAAATAAAAAAAGTTAGACTAAAAGCTAGAAAATATTTAGCTTTTCTCTAATTTCTTACTTCTTTTCTTGCAACACTACTTCTTCTACATCTGCTTTTTCAATTATATAATCTAAAGTTTTATTTAACCTAATTTCTTCTCTTAAACTCTCCCATTTATTCTTTTCTTTCATGTTTTTAATCATAACATCTTGATCAATATGTTTAGCATAGGGCGAAGAGCTTATTTCTTTTATTATTTCTTCTTCGCTAACTTTAATATTCTCTTTTTCAGCTATAGTATCTAAAATAAACCATTTTTTAAGGCTTTTTATAGCTTTTTCTTTTAAATTTTCATTAAATTTTTCTTCAGAAAGATTTTCGTTTTCTAAATATTTTTGAAAGTTCAATTTACGATAATTCAAATCATCTTCAAACCTCTTTTTTAAATAAAAACATTCTGTATCAATCATAGACTTAGGTAAATTTATATGATTTTGAGAAGTAATAAGTTCAGTAATAGTATTTCTTAAATTAATCTGGTTTTTTTCTTCTTCATGCTTAACTAATTCTTCTCTAATTTTATTTTTAAGCTCCTCTAGATTATTATAGGAACTAATATCCTTAGCAAAGTCATCATCTAAATTAGGTAGTTTTCTCTCTTTTATTTCAAATAATTTAATAATTACTTTGGCTTTTTTAGAAGCATATTTTTTTTGATTAAAATTATCTGGTAAATTAACTTCTATTTCTCGTTCATCTCCTTTATTCATTCCTATAATCCCATCTCTTAAATCTTTTAAAATATATTCGTTAGATAATTCTAATAAATATTGCTCATTTTTTTCTATTAGCTTTTCCTCTACCAATATCTGATAGTCTACTATCGCTAAATCTTCTTTTCTTGCTTCCCTTCCTTGTATAACTTCTAAAGTAGCGCATCTTTTTTGTAAATCTATTAACCTTTCTTCAACTTGAGTATCATTAACTTTATTAATCTTTTTTTTCACACTTAAATTATTGTAATTACTTATCTCTATTTCAGGTTTATATTCTACTTTTATCTTAAAAGATAAATTTTCACCTTTCTTGTAATTAAGATCCTCGACTACAGGAGTACTTACTGGAGTAAAAGCATATTTTTCTAAGGCAGTAGCAAAGGATTTTTGAATTAACTTCTCAGTTACTTCCTTCTCTACTCTTTTACTAAAATGCATTTCCATCAAAGAACGAGAAACCTTACCCTTCCTAAAACCTGGTATTTTAACATGTTTGCTAACATCTCGATAAGCTATATCAAATTCATTATTTACTTCATCTGCTTCTATCCATACCTTAATTTCATACAAACACTCTTCTGGTTTATTGTTAGATTCTAATTTCACTTTACTATAATCACTCCTTTTAATTTAAATTTAATTTCTCTTTTAGTTTTTTGCTCACATAAGAAGGTACAAAATCTAAAACATTTCCCTTCAACTCAACAATTTCTTTTACCATACTTGAGCTTAAATATAAATATTTTTCATTAGTCATCATAAATAATGTCTCTATTTTAGGATTTAATTTTTTATTCATTAAAGCCATTTGAAATTCGTGCTCAAAATCAGATATTGCCCTAAGTCCCTTAATTATAGCAATAGCAGATTTATTCTTTATGTAATCAACTAAAAGACCGCTAAATATATCTACTTGTACATTAGGTAAAACAGAAGTAACCTTCATCAGCATATCATAGCGTTCATCAGCAGTAAAAAGAGATTTTTTCATAGTGTTACTTAAAACAGCAATTATTACCTGGTCAAATAATTCCAAAGACCGCTTTACTATATCTAAATGTCCATAGGTAACAGGATCGAAACTTCCTGGATAAACAGCTATTCTTTTCATATCAACTTTTCCTTAATTGAAATGCTAACTCTATTTCACTTCGACTTAATTTTACCCTTTTGGCCACTTCGTCAATAGTCAACCCTTGTCTAATTAAATTATTAGCTAAATCATAACGATCGCTATTTGTTTCTTCTAAATTTTCTTCTTTCTTAACTTTTTCTTCTTCCTTGATCTCTAAAAATACAACTTCTTTTTCACTCTCTTTATTCAACTTTCTAAGTTGGTCGATTTTTATGGAAGCATTCTCAATTTCTTTGCGCAATTCTTCTGTTTTACCTTCTAAAATATCAATATTGGCATTAGAAGTACGGTTAAATTCTGTAATCAATTGTATCATTTTTTGATAAGTATGGTCATTTTCTTCATTATTATCCTGTCTAATTCTCTCAGAATATCGCTTAATTAGCCTCCAATACAGTGTAGCTGTTACTATTATATTGATTACTAAAAACCATAATACAACTGAGTTCGACATAAGAATATATTCCTTTATTTTAAGTTTAAGGATTAATATTTTTGAGTATTAATTGAAATTAGGAAAATATTTAATTTTTAAAGAAAAAGAAGAAATTAAAAATTAGATATTTTTCGTTAAAATTTCAATTTAGCGAAGAAATATTAATCCTTAAACTTATATTTAAATCGAACTCAGGTTAATACTATTTCCAAATAAACACCTTTTACATTATTTTACTACATCAATAAATTTACCTTTTGTAGGATCCTTTGGTAAATCTTTTACTTCTTCTTCCTCTTTGTTTTCCTCTTTTTTTCTTTTGCCTGGAGTATACCCAGTACTTCCTCGACCTTCAGCTTCTACTTTCTCGCTTTCCGGTTGATTGGCAGCTTGCACTTTAGTCTGTTGAGTTTTAGCTTCTTGAGTTGCCTTTTCATCAGCATGATGCTTGCTGTCAATAGGTGCTTGTTGAGCAGCTTGTTGAGACCTACCAACTTCCGTTTGCTGAGCAATATTTACCTGAAAATCAAGAGGTTGGATGGACACTTTTCACCCCTCCTTGTTTTATTAGTCTTCTTATTTCTCTCCTTCCTTTTTTTTAGTCATTTTTGGCTCCTCATAAGATAGTAATTTAATCTGATTTGCCTTGACTATAAACATAGTATATTTGTACTCTTTTTTAATAAATAAAGTAGTGTTTCGAATACATATTTTTACCCCTGGATAGATAACATTAAAGACACAAATTTTGCCTCCAGTTTCAGCAGAAAACTCTTTTTGTAAAGTAATCATTCTTTCTGCGGTATCCCGTAATTTAGTCATTAATAAGTTTTGTGCTCTTAAATGTTGAGCTAAAAGTTCTTCTTTGTCAGGAGATAATCTATTTCCAGATTTCTCTTTTTGTTTTACCAAATTCTTTATTCCTAATTTTAACTCATTAAAACTTTTCTTATCTTCTTCGATTTCTTTTTCTAATATAGAAATGTCTTCTCGAGTATGAGGATCAATTCCCGCTTCAATACTTGTCTCCACCTCAGCCCAAGAACCAATAGTGCGAGCATTTATTTCATCCTTTGCCCTTATTCTGCCTCCAAGTATTACTCCTTTTTTTCCTCCATAAACAATAGCTCGTTTGCCAGTATCTACATTGCTATGCATTATAGCTTCGCTTACAATAACATCTTCTCCTGCTATTACCGTAGCATTTTCAATAAATTTAGCATAAACATCCCGACCAGCTTTAACAATACCTTCTCCTTTTCCAATTACCCCATTTTGTATTCTTACATTTCCTGCTGCTTCTAAAACAGCTTTTTCCACACATCCTCTAATTTCTATATCACCGCCAGCTTTAATAGAAAAACCATCCTTAACATTCCCTCCCACTATAACTGTCCCTGCAAATTCAATGTTTCCAGTATCGTAACCAACATCTCCTTTAATTTCATAAGCTGATTCTACATCAATTTTAGTTTCGCTCCAAACTACTCTGCCTGTGCAACTTGCATAAAGTTCCAAGCCATCATCAGAAGCATAGGTATTCTTACCTATAGGAAGAGGTAAATCTTTTCCTTCTTCTGCGGGAAGTTCTTTTCCAGTAACTGTTATACCAGACTTTCCAGCAGTAGGAAGCATTTTAATCGCTAGAACCTGTCCTTCTTGAACATTCTCAATTAAATTTAACTCACGGTAGTTCACTCTCCCGTTTTCGTTTTCCTTAAAACGAACTTTATCTTTATGGGTATCAAACTTATAGTCAATTATAGCATCTTTTCCTTTAACAGAAGCAATTCCCTTAGCTACTAAGATAGCTCGATTAAGCTCTTTTCTCGGCTCTATACTAATATCAATTAGCACCTCTTCATCATAACCACAACTCACTCCTTCTTTTTTTAATACATCTTTAATTTCCTCTGGAGTAAGTTTAAATGAACTTCCAGAGGGGGGTGGCACAATAGTTAAATAGGCACTCATCTCATCTTCCATTATTTCCACTATTAATACCCCAGTCTTTTTTTCTTCTTGAGCTTTTCCTATTTTAATGGGAAGACCAGAACTTTCCTCAACTACTTGCTCTATTAAATCCAAATTAACATCTGTTAATCCGCGCTCCTTAACATGGATTAAAACATCATCTATATTTACTTTCTCACCTTCTCCTACTGGTGAATATATAGTTAAAAATACGCCTTGATTAGAAGTAATAATTTTAAAATAACCATCTAAATCCCAACTTTTCTTGTCCAATTTTTTTTCCTTTCTTTCGATTGTACTCGTTTACTATAAATTTGTGAAAAATCTTTTTCAAAAAGTTAAATGCTCACAAGGGTTAATTTAGTAAAAAATTCCACGAACATGTCTTCTTTGAGCATAATTATCAATTATAAGGCAATAAACTAATCTGACCTCCCTTAACTGTAAAAGTAGTAAATTTATACTCTCTTTTAATTGTTAATGCAGTAGTTTGAATACATATTTTTACTCCTGGGTACATTAGACTTACTGCGAAATAACAGCAATAGATACAAAAAAGCTTATAGATGC
>JASEGW010000073.1 GCA_030017825.1 bacterium
GGAATTATAGCATTTTTGTAAAATAACTGATTTATTTCGCAGTAAGTCTAATATACCAGTCTTCTTTTCCTCTTGGGGTTCCCCAATCCTAACAAAATCACCCAAGCTCTCATTTACTACTTGATCTACTAAGTCCAAGTCAACTATTAATCCTCGTTCATTTATATAAATGAAGACATCCCCTGCTTTTACTTTTTCACCTTTCCCTATTGGTGAGTTTACCGTTAAAAATATACCTTGTTCGGCGTTAACAATTTTAAAATAACCGTCTAAATCTAAGTTTCCTTCACTCATTTCTCCTCCATTAGCTAATGACTCCTCTAAAAGCAGCTCTATGTTTACTAAGATAACCACGTAACCTTAAAATTATTTTAGTATGTAGTTGAGATACTCGAGATTCAGTAATACCTAACACCTCGCCAATTTCCTTTAAGGTAAGCTCTTCATAATAATAAAGAGCAATTACCTCTCTCTCTCGTTGAGGTAGCTTTTCTATAGCTTTTACCAATAATCTTTTAGCTTCTTCTTTTTCGGCAATAACTTCGGGAGTTTCGCTTATAGGACCTTCCAGTGTATCCATTAAAGACATTTCATCATTGTCACTAACAGGACATATATCATCCAAAGATAAAAGAGTAGTTCCGCTTACTTCTACCACTAATTGATTCAATTCTTTTATGTCTATTCCTATCTCTGCAGCCACTTCTTCATCTGTAGCTGCCCTTCCTAACTTATATTCTAAATTTGCATAAGATGCTTCTAATATCTTACTTTTTTGACGAACAGAACGAGGAATCCAATCAATCTGACGAAGTTCATCAAATATAGCTCCTCGAATTCGTTGAGTAGCATAAGTTTTAAACTTTGTATTTTGAGCAAGATCAAATTTTTCAATAGCATCAATTAATCCTATAATTCCATAGTGAACTAAATCTTCAAATTCTACTGTAGGAGGAGTGCTAATTGCAATCCTACCTGCCATATATTTTACTAAAGGAGCATATCTAAGAATAATTTCTTCTCTTAAATCTTCTTTAAGGGCTTCATCATTAGATTCTTTATATTTTCTCCATAACTCCTCTTCTTTCATTTTTGTTTTCACCATATAACTCCTTGCAAGTTATTTTTAAGAAACCCCTTTACAATTAAATCACAATTTTGCCATCAACATAAATAATAATAATATCATTATTAGCAAAATTGCTACATCTATGGGTCTTAAAGGTAAAGATGGTATTTTCTCTTTAATCGCAGGAATATTAATCCTGCTTAACATATCTTTTTTCTTAACCAAAGGCCTTTCAACAGATATTTTAATTTTAGCACTTTTAGAGATTAATGTCTCTCCGTAAACTCCATGACCATATTTTAGCATTACTCTAACTTTGTCCATTTCTGTTGGAATAATACTTTCTATATAAGCTATAATAGGTATAATCTGGTCCTTACGATTAGCTCCCATTAATTCAGCCAAATATTGACCAATGCCAGTAGTATCAATTATTTTTGCCGCTACTCGATCACCAGATTTCAATTCGGAAACTAAAACACCACTTACTGGAGAAAGCACCAAAGCTGTTTGGAGAATTATTTTAGAAGCAGAAGTATCTATGCCTTGTTTCCCTATATCCTTTTTCCCTAAGCCATCTATTTCAGATAATCCTTTTCCTCCTGTAAATGGTTTCTCTGAACCTGTCATTTGGTCAATACTTAGAACCATTTCTATATTCGGATCATCCAAAGTTTTGCCAATTTTAACACTAAGAATTCCTTTTAATTTATCTACATCATTGGAACCTAAAAGAATAAAAATATTTGCCTTTTCCTCGCTGTTAAATAAGTCTATAATACCATGATGAAGTTTAGACATGTTTCTATTCGAAAGCTCACTTTTTCTAACACTGACACTATTAATGACTCTCTCAAACTTATCCCAATTAGAATCCACATCACACTGACAAAGTAAAGCATTTCTAGTTACTATTACCTCTAATTTTTCAAGTTCTTTGGTAGTATTATTGGCCTGAATTAAAAATAGACCAAATAATTTTTCAGTTTTACAAGCAAATCTCCCTTTAGCAATAAAGACGTTTTTGTTAGAAACAACAGTTATAATAGAAATTGCTTGCTCTACATTGCCTTCTGTTGATTCTAACACTAATTCTGCCTGTTCTTGAGTGCAACCAGTTTTGCTCATTAATAAATATGCATTGTCCATTCTTTCATTTTCCATTATTTTAAAACCGTCCAAAAAAATAAGAATAAAAACAATATAACTAAAACAAAAAGCAGGCTTTCAGAAAACATCTTTTTATTTTCAAGCTCTCTTGCTTCAGAAGTTAAAGATGCCTTTTCTCCTTCTACTTCAGTAAACAATTTAACTATATTTACTTCATTAGAAATTATAGCCTCTCCAAATATTCCACATCCAATTTTAACTGTAAACCTTATCTTGTCTCCTTCTAAATTCTCTATATTATATATACGAGAAATAACAGGAATTAACTTTTCCCCTTTCTTAGCTCCCATTAATTCAGCTAAGTATAATCCTAAATCTGTCTTATCTACAATATAAGTTAAGATTTGATCATCTATCTTTAAATCTATTACGTTAATACCACTTACCGGAGCAATTACTGGAGCTAATTTTAAGACTACCTCTTTTTTTTCTTCTTTGGGCACACCTTCTTCTACTTTTTCTTTTTCCTCTTCACTACTGCCTTCTTTCAATCTAATACCAAAAGAAGTAAATGAGCTTATATTATCTACTTCTATTTCTGTATCTATAGCTGTATCTTTAATAATATTGCCAATATTTGATATTAAGCAATCTTTAAAATTATCTAAATCTAACTTTTTTAAACATTCAAATAACTTTTTTTTAGTAATAGTTTTTAAAAATATATCTTTTAACCCAGATTCCAAATGTAAATATAAACTCTCTGCTCCTTCTTTTTTCTTTAAATTTACCCGAGCTAACTCTCGATCAAAAATATCCCAGCGATTCCTAACGCTAATTTTGTAAATTTCCGGATCATATAACATCACTGCTCTTACATGATCCAATAACTCTTTAGCTTTATTTAAAGTTAAGATAAACAACCCATAAGAATTTTTATTTTTTCCTCTAAATTTTCCCTTAACTACTATGGTATTCTTTTTGCCTACATAATTAATTAAATCAAAAGCTTTTTTGATATTTCCTGAAACACTATTTAAGACTTGCTTAGCTTGTTGTTCGCTGCATCCTGTTTTCTCAACTAAGATTTTTATCTTTTCGTCCATATCCACCTAAAAACAATAAAACTGTTTTACCAAAAACACTTATGCTTAATAGTGTCTTTGCCTTAAGCAAAATGTAAATTCTAAATATCTTATCAAGGTGGTGTTAAGTTATTCTAAGTCACAGATAAATACAGGTATCCATAGATTTCTCAATTATTTTACTATTCAGCATTCATTTGTATTACTCTTTAGTTAATTCTATTTCTCTAATATATCTAAAAATAGAGGAATTTTTGTACAATTAAATCAATAATAGTAACTATTCAGCATAAACCTAAGTTTAAAAATTAGTATTTCTGAGCATTAATTGAAATTTTTCGTTAAGATTTTAATTTGACGAAGAAATATTAATTTTTAAATTTCGCACTAAGGAAATATGTTGTTACATCGAGCATTGCTGAATAGTTACCAATAATAATACTTAAACTTTTTTATTCAGTTAAGTATTTTTTTACTACTATTTTATCTTTTATTAGATATACTTATCTATTCTAAAGAGTAACATATTAGCTTAATTCATGCAAGATATTTTTTATTAAACCTACATTGCTCTTAATGTTTATCACCTTTAAAATATTTTGTTCATTAGGATCTAATTTTAAATTAGAATTGCTTTGAATTAATTTAATTAATTTTGAAATTACTTTATCCTCTCCCTTCGCAAATTTTATCCAAGCTTCATTCTTTATAATAGTCACTGATTCTACTTTTATCTCTTTGGCTATAATCTTCATCTCAATAATCTCTAATAAATTATAAATTTCTTTAGGTATTTCTCTAAATCTATCTTTTAACTCTTTCTTATATTCCTCTAACTCATTTATGCTTTCCAGGGAAGCCATCTTTCTATACATAATCTGTCTTCTCTTGGAATCAGATACAATATTTTCTGGAATATAAGCATCAATACCCAAATCAATTTTTGGGTTTATTTCAACAGGAATGCTTTCTCCCTTAATCATAGCTATTTCCTGAGATAAAAGCTTGCAGTATAAATCAAATCCTACCGCTAAAATATTTCCATGCTGCTCTGAACCTAAAATATTTCCTGCTCCCCGAATTTCCAAATCTCTCATGGCAATCTTAAACCCAGAACCTAATTCTGTGCATTCCATAATTGCTTTTAATCTTTCCTGGGCTACCTTAGATAAAACCTTTTGTTCTGGATATAATAAATAAGCATAAGCAATATGTTTAGCTCTTCCTACTCGTCCTCTCAGTTGGTAGAGTTGGGATAATCCAAATTCATGAGCATTATTAATAATTATAGTATTTACCGAAGGAATATCTAAACCTGATTCAATAATAGAAGTAGAAAGAAGGAGATCGTATTCTTTCTTTACAAATCTTATCATTACCTTCTCTAGCTCTTTTTCAGACATTTGTCCATGAGCTATGGCAATATTAATTTCAGGCATTGAAGAAGACAAACAATAATACATATTTTCTATGGTAGCCACTTTGTTATGAACAAAATAGATTTGTCCTCCCCGATCTAATTCTCTTAATATAGCTTTCCTTACAATATTCTCATCAAATTTTGTAATTAAGGTTCGTATTGGAAGACGATCTGGAGGTGGAGTATTAATAATACTCATATCCCTAATTCCTACCAAAGACATATGGAGGGTTCGAGGAATAGGAGTAGCTGTTAATGATAATACATCAACATTTTTATGAAGTTTTTTAATCTTTTCCTTGTGAGATACTCCAAATCTCTGTTCTTCATCTATTACTAACAACCCCAAATTTTTATAAGCTACATCTTTTTGAAGTAGTCTATGGGTACCAATAACTATATCTATCTTTCCTTGTTTAAGTTCTTCGATAATCCTTTTTTGTTCTTTGGAGGTTCTAAATCTACTTATCATCTCCACACAAATAGGAAAATCTTTAAATCGCTCTTTAAATGTTAAATAATGCTGTTGAGCTAAAATAGTGGTGGGAACTAATACTTCTACCTGCTTATTACTTACTGCTGCTTTAAAAGCTGCTCTCATAGCCACTTCTGTTTTTCCATAGCCCACATCTCCACAAACTAATCTATCCATAGGAGAAGAGCATTCCATATCCTTCTTTACTTCTATAATAGTTCTTAGCTGATCATCTGTCTCTTCATAAATAAAACTTTCCTCAAACTCATATTGCCATTTGGAATCTTTAGAAAAGGATGTTCCAGGAATAGTTTTACGATAAGCATATAATTCTAAAAGTTCCTTAGCAATTTTTTGGACAGCTTTCTTAACCCTTTTTTTAGTCTGTTCCCAAAGGTTTCCACCCAAAGGATAAATGCGAGGATTCTCTTCTCCTATATATTTTTCTATTAAATGCATTTGGTCCAAAGGAAGATATATCTTATCATTATTAGCATATTCTATTGCCAAATAATCTCTTTTAACTCCCTGAGATTCCATACTTTTAATTCCCAAGTATCTTCCAATGCCATAACTTACATGCACCACATAATCCTTAACATCTAATTCCCTATAATCCTTAACAAAGGTTTTCTCTACTTCTTTGTATTTCCTCTTAGGAATCTTTAATCTTCCCCATATCTCTTGTTCGGTAATTATGACTATCTTAATCTCTTCTATTAGAAAACCATGCGAAATAGTCTTCTCTTCAATAATTTTAATCTTTATATCATCTTTATTAATATCTTTATTTTCCTGTATTAAGTTCAATATCCTTTCTTTGTGACTTTCTAATTTTACTAAAATTACAACCTCATAACCCTCTTCTTGCCATTTTAATAAATCTTCCATAAATAAATCAAAAGCTCCTGTATAATTCTTAGGAGAACTTATAAAATTAAAAAATGTTTCTGTAGTTTTTATGTTTTCATTATCAATTAATAAAGTATGTATTTTAGAATATTTTAATAGATCGTTCTCAATATCTTTTGTACTAACAAAAACTTCAGAAGGGCAAGGTACTTTTTCTTTAATTAATAATTTCTCTTGATAAAAGTCATCTATCTCCTTCTCCATATTTTTACACTGTAACCAAAATTCTGCTGCTTCATCAATCACTACCAAAGTTTCCTTTAAAAGATACTTAAAAAAAGATACCTTAGCCTTATCCTGGTCCTCTATCATATATTCATTTCTAGGTAAAATTACAATTTCTTCAAATTGACGTATTGATCTTTGAGTAAAAATATCAAACTCCCTAATAGATTCTATAGAATCTCCAAAAAACTCTATTCTCACTGGAAAATCTGCTGGAGAATAAATATCTATAATGCCTCCTTGCACTCTGAAATATCCTTCTTCATCCACTTGTTCACTTCGTTCATACCCAAAACTAACTAGCTTCCTTACCAAAACATCTCTATCGATTTCCTTATTTTTCTTAATAATTATTTTCTTAGAACTTAAATCTTTGGCAGGTATTATCTTATAAGAAATTGATCTAGGATAAGCCACCAAAATTATTTCATCTTGGTCGATCAACCTAAATAATATCTTTAAGCGCTCTCCCATAAGCATATCACTTGGTTTTTGCTCTTCATAAGGTAGGGTTTCCCAGGAGGGAAATAAGAAGGCATTTTCTGTAAAAAGGAGTAAGTTCTGATATAGCTCTTCGGCTTCGCTTTGGGTAGGTAATAGAATTAAGATGGCTCTTCTTTCTCTTTGAAATAATGCTGCAAAAAAATAAGCTTTAGCAAAATTACTTAAACCTACAATTTTTTGCTCTTTTTTTCCTTTTGACAAATTCTCTATTATTCTCTCAAAATCTTTTTGTTTATACAGTTTGGGTAATAAATAATTTAAGATCACAGTTTTACCTATTTGTATTTCAAGTATCTATTTAACCTGAATTCGATTTAAATATAAGTTTGAAGGTTAATATTTCTTTGCTA
>JASEGW010000074.1 GCA_030017825.1 bacterium
TTGACCTCTTGGGATTATTAAACTTATTTGTATTTAGTGGTAAAGATGGGTTAAGATTCTTCCATACTTTCTTCCAGGTTTAATTCTTGACTCTCTTCTTTGCAAGCACGAATATAAACAGAGCATTCTTTACATCTCTCAAAATCATTACGTTTACAACAAGGAACATTGGGCACTTCCCAACAACTCTTTCCTGCTTTAAAAGCTGGACATTTTAAATAGTATCCTGCAGAACATCCTTTAACATCAAGACATTTCAACATTTAGGTCCACCTTATTTTTAATTGTTATTCGTTCCCATTTAATATTCTGATAAAAGCATCCACTACTTTTTTATCAAATCTTTTACCGCTGCTCATTAAAAGCTCATTTATAGCCTCTTCTTTGTCTAATGCTCTGCGATAAGATCGTTCTGACCGCATAGCATTATAAGCATTAGCTACAGCTACAATTCTAGCTGCCATTAAAACAGCATTTCCTTTTAATTCATTAGGATAACCATCACCACTTATACTTTCATGATGAGCTTGTACGGCATCATAAACTTCTTTAGGAAACAAATTCGAGTCTAAAAGAGACCTACCTATATTTGGATGTTCTTTAATAGATTCAAATTCTTCTTCTGTCAATCTTCTTTTTTTATTTACTATTTCATCATCAATAGCAATCATTCCTATATCATGCAAGCTTCCTCCATCACTAATTGCCTTGACTGTTTCAGGAGATAGGCCTAATTCTTGTGCAACTTGGGCAGAATAATAGGCAACTGACTTTCCATGATTTCTTACATAAGGATTTCTTGCCTCAATAATCTCTACTAAAGATTTCACAGTGGATAAGAATTTCTCTCGAGTATCGCTATGACTACGAATATTCTCTAAGGATATGGCAGTTTCATTGCATAACATCCATAAAATATCAATATCTTCTCCATTATAACTATCTCCAGATAGCTTCTTTCCTAAGCTCAAAAATCCTAATAATAGATTCTTATAAATAATAGGAATACAGATATCAGCTTTTACCTTATGCATATCTTTTTCTAAATTTATGTAATTTTTGTTCTTATCTATTTCCTCCTTGAGGTTACATAGAAGAATTTCTCGCTTTTCATTATCCAAAAAAGAAAGAAGAATGCCGATTGAATCAAATTCCATCTCTCTTCTCTTTTGAGCTCCTAAGGAATCATATATACGATATTTTTTTCTTTCCTTATCTAATAAGTAAATAGAAACTCTTTCTACATGAATTATAGCAATAATAATATTAATTACCGAAGATATTAATGATTTTTTATCTATAATTGTGGTAATATTTTTGCTTAAATTTTGAATAATTTTATGTTTATCTTGACTTCCTTTAAAAAAAGAACGATCAATAAACAATTGCAATTTATTTATCAAGGGCTGAAATATTAAAGCAATAATTAAAGCAGAAATAGCTGCTGGAAAAAATGATCTAAAACCAATAATATATTCGAAGAGTCTTTCGCATAATAAAATAGTAACGAGAAAAACAGCCGTAATAAAAGTAGTTAAAATAGCATAAACAAAGTTTTTCCTTATTATTAAGCTCATTTGGATTATATTGTGCCTAGTAATAGAGATTAAGACAATAATCGTAGCTCCAAATATCATTACTTCTGGTAAAAATCCAATTCTCTTAGAATATAAACCCAAAACATTTAAAACACAAGCAATTCCAAATATAAAAAAAGCTAAGATAATAGTTCTCAGATATTTTCTTTCATTTGTATACTTTAGAGAATTAAAATGCCTTATTAACAAATGCATGCTATAACCACAATAAAGGAGATAATATCCTATAATGTAACTAAAATATTCACCTGCTTTGGGAATAATTAAGTTTTTTCCCTTAACAAAGCCCCTAATATACATCCCCGTATCTTCTTGTAAAATAAAAACTGCTGAAATTAAATATCCTAAAATAATTATAAAACGATTTATTATTCCCTTCTCTTTAGTAGCACTTGACACATACATCATGATGGTGGCTGGAAGCAATAAAGAGCTAATACGAATAATCTTCTGCCAATACCAAAAATCCTCTTCTAACTTAATTCTTAAAAAACCATAATTACCAAAGCAATATATTGCCGAAACAATACATAAAAATAAAAAAGATTTCTTTTCTCTAAAAATTGTTTTTTTTGAAGCAAAAATTAAAAATATAACTATATAAATTATTGACGAAATTAAAAACAAGTATCCATCCGTGTAATACATGCTCCCTCCTAAATACTATTTTTCAAGTAAATGCCACTTCCTTCTTTCTTGGCAAAATATAAACTAGTTATAGCCTTATTCAATAAATCAATTTCATTATCAGCATCACGAGGATAGCTAGCAATACCAATACTTATTGTTAACACCTTTTCGGGAAAGCCATTTTTCTTGCCAAAATCTACATCTTTCATAACTTCTAATAATCTTTTAGCTAAAATATAAGCTTCTTCCTTATCAGTTTCTACCAAAACTATAGCAAATTCATCTTCTTTCAACCTAGCTACCATATCACACTCTCTAGTAAAGTCAGTAAACATCTTTGCTATTATTTTTAAAATAAATTCACCTGCTAATTTACCGTTTTTGTCAATATATTCTTTTAAGTCATTTATACAAACTATTAAAAGAGCCAAAGGTTGAGGATATCTTTTAGCCCTACTTATTCCTTTCTCTAATATTAACTCCAAGTATCTTTGATTATACACGCCAGTCAAATCATCTATAATTAATAAGTTATTCTCTTCTTTAGAAGTCTTAGAACATTTTTTGACTCTTTCCACTACTTTATTAACAACTAATTTTATTTCCTCTTCATTAAAAGGTATACTAATATAATCACAAGCCCCTTCCTTCATAGCCATAATAGCTGTCTTTAAAGAAGGATATTCTGTAATTACAATAATATTTATATCACTACAAATTTTCTTAATCTTTCCAATCAAGGCAATATTATCCATCCCAGCCATTTTAATATCAGATATTACAATATCACAAGAATTTTTTCTTATCTCATCAAGAGCTTCTTCATTTGTTTTAAAGCTTTTTACTAAATAACCCTGACGGGATAATAACTTACTTATCAAGTTGCAGATTGATTCTTCCTCATCAACAACTATAATCTTAATATCTTTATTATTAACCAAATCCTTAGAATCTGATTTAATCATTTATATAATAAATATCCTTTCTTTTTAGTAACTATTCAGCATAAACTTCGCACTAAGGAAATATGTTATTACATTGAACATTGCTGAATAGTTACAATTTTTATAATAAAACTTATTTTATGGATTTATTTATAACTGTTAATGGAATAAGCTCCTTCCCCATACCTGCTGAAAGAATCATAGCCTTAATTATACTAATACCTTAACTTATTTCCATATCCACGGCACCCACTATAAAATAGTCTAGCTCTTTGGAAAGGTCAATATCGTTTACTGTCTTATAACTATCATTAGAAGAATCCAACAATAATCTTACTACTGGTCGCAGTATTAATTTCTTGTTTACTTTAATTACAATTCCAATGTCCCCTGTATTTATCTTAACTAAACTCCCTGGAGGATAGATAGAAATATTTTGTATAAATGCTCTAGTAATTTTAGGACAAAATTTTTCTGCACTAAAACTTAAGATAATCTTCGTAGCTTCATAGGGCAGATATCCCCTTCGATATATTCTATCAGTAGTTAAGGCATCATATACATCCGCTAAAGCAGTAATAACTGCATAACCACTAATCTGATTTCCATATAATTTTCTAGGATATCCAGAGCTATTATATCTTTCATGGTGCTGATAAGCAATAAGTTTAGGAATTTCACCTATGGCAGAATCTTTAGAAATAATACAATAACTATTATATGGATGGTGTTTAACCTCTTCAAACTCTACTTTAGTAAGTCTCTCCGTTTTCTTTAAGATAGACTCGTTTATTAATATTTTTCCTAAGTCATGAAGAATGGCGCCTAGTGCTAATTCTTCTATTTCTTGTCGAGGTAAATTTAAATCCATACCAGTTAAAACCGAAAGTAAACACACATTTACGGAATGCGTAAAAGTATAGTTGTCATATTTTCGAATTTTTTCCAAATACATCATGGCATTTTGATTAGAAGTAATCTCTTCTACCATTCTTCTGGAATATATTTTTACCTCATGATTATCAATTACTCTTCCTACTTTGATATCTCTGCTAATACACTCTAAAATATTTATAACTGCTTTTTGGGTATCTTTAGAAATTACTGTTGGAATCAGATCAATCATTTCTTTAACTTTTTTATCATGACAAGCTCTCTCAACAAATTTTTTTCTCTTAAAAGCATCTAAATAAATCATCTTACTTTAACACTTTCCTTTACCATATTTATGGCACAAAATTCTCCACACATACTGCAAGTTTTTTCATCTTTTACTGACAATTTATCTCTATATTTTCGAGCTTTTTGGGGATCTATAGCTAAATTTATTTGAGTTTCCCAATTTAGCTCCTTACGAGCTTTACTCATAGCAATATCTTTATCTAATGCTTTTCCTATATTTTTTGAAATATCTGCAGCATGGGCAGCAATTTTTAAAGCTATCACTCCTTCTTTTACATCTTCTATATCTGGTATGGATAAATGTTCTGAAGGAGTTACATAACATAAAAAATCAGCTCCAGAAGATGCAGCTATGGCACCACCAATAGCTGCAGTAATGTGATCATACCCAGGAGCAATATCTGTTACCAAAGGACCTAAGCAATAAAAAGGAACTTCCCTGCATAATTCTTTTTCTAATATTACATTAGCTTTTATCTGATTCATAGGCATATGGCCTGGACCTTCAATCATTACAGAAATATTTCTCTCTAAGGCTCTTTGGGCAAGCTCTCCTAATACAATAAGTTCCTTAATCTGAGCTTGATCGGTAGCATCATAAAGGCATCCTGGCCTGAGTCCATCTCCTAAACTTAAAGTTATATCATATTCTTCAGCAATATCTAGTATTTCATCAAAATCTTGATAGAAAGGATTCTCCTTCTGGTGATATCTTATCCAGCTTAATAAAAAAGCTCCTCCTCTACTCACTACATCCAATATTCTTTTTTGTATTTCTAAACTTCTTATTGTTTCTTTAGTAACCCCAGCATGAATGGTCATAAAATCTACCCCATCATCTGCTTGCTTTCTAATCACTTTCAATATTCTTTTGATATCTAAATTTTGAACATCTCCACTTTCCTTAAACTCTTCAACCATAGCTTGATAAATAGGTACTGTTCCTAAAGGCAAGGTGCAATTATCAATTATTCTTTTTCTAATTTCATCTAAATCTCCACCAGTACTTAAATCCATTATAGCATCTGCTCCATACCTAGTAGCTATCTCTATCTTCTTAATCTCATTATTAATTCTTATACAATCAGAAGAAGTTCCAATGTTAGCATTTACTTTTGTTCGCAGATTCTTCCCAATTCCACATAAATTCTTAATCTTTTTCTTTCTTTTGCTATTGTAAGGAATAACCACTTTGCTTTCTGCTACTAATTTACATAATGCAACTATTTCCACATCTTCTGCTAAAGCCACTTGTTTAATCTCTTCGCTAATAATTCCTTTTTTAACTTTCTCTATTTGAGTCATCTTTGTTTATCTCTTCCTTTATTCTCTTAGCTAACTTCATTAAAACTAATAAATTGCTCAATAAATCAGGACTCTTATAAATCTCTGAAATTAAAGCTACTCCATCTGCCCCAGATTTCAATACCCTATTTATATTTTTCTTATTGATTCCACCAATAGCTATTACCGGGAGATTTACGTTAGAAACAATCTTCTTTAAAAACTTTGTCCCTCTTATTAAATAAGTATCTTTTTTGGTATGCGTCTTAAATATTGGTCCTATAGAAATGTAATCCGATCCTTCTGCTTGGGCAATTCTGGCTTCACCTAAAGTATGGGTAGAAATGCCAACGATTCTATTTTGACCTAATATTCTCCTTGCCTCTTTAAGAGTTATATCATTTTGTCCTAAATGAACTCCAGCAGCTCTTACTTTTAAGGCAATTTCTACATAATCATTAATAATTAGCTTAACTTGATAATTCTGAGCAAGTTTAGACAAGCTATAACTTATAGATAAAATATCTTCTACAGAAGTATTTTTAGCTCGATATTGAAAAATTTTTATCCCACTTTTAACAAATATTTCAGCTGTCTTTAAAACCTCATCTTTTTTTATTAAACTATCATCTATGATAGGATATATTAATAAATCAGATTTTTCTATTCTCTTTATATTCTCACCTTACTTTTAAGACTTTTTTGTATTCTTTCTTTATATAATTTCAAAATAATATTTTCGTAATCTTTTACTACTTTCAAAGGAGAATATTTATCTTCATACTTCTTTCTCACTCTCTTACCAGTATTCTTCATCTCTAATTAATCTACTATCAAATCCAATATAGCCTCGGTAGTTTTTGTTCTTAATTGCTAAGCCCTCATCTATGCAGTTATGGCTTATCATCCGTCATTTTTTCTTCTTTGAATTTATCCAGTCCAATATTTCTGATTCTGTTGAGATTTCCAATGCGATCTGTGTGGAAGATAAAACCAAAGAATCTTGAAATAATATTATATAGCTTCTTGCATTCTTTAAGATTTTGAAAATCCGCACATTCTGCACATGTGGCATATCTTCGTTCCATGGCACATGCTTTCATTTTACAGTTCCTATTCATTGGCTTATCACTATGGCAACCCCGACATTTTCTCTTTTTGTACATGCCACAATTACTACAACAAAGCCCACAGTAGGCAATTATAATATCCTGTGTGTTTTTCTCAGACATACTTCCCCTTTTTTGACACATAACCTTATATGTCGGCTTCCATTGAGAGCATATTCCTAGTCTTGAAGCATCTCATTGGAGGATTATGTTATCGGTTCTGACCTAAACTGATAGAAAAAAGCAGTAGGCGGCCCCAAGAAGAATAATGTCTCAAAGGTTACTACCCATAGAGACAATAGAAACCAAAGAAAGAGCTATTGAGATGTTTGCGAATCTCTCTGCCATTCTGGTAGGAATCCTCCAAATCCTGTCCCTACGGTTTCCTAAAGAGATCTGGAG
>JASEGW010000075.1 GCA_030017825.1 bacterium
ATACCTTATTTATCTACATTATCCTATGTCCACTTTTGGTTAATAACTGCTATAATAGTAAATAGCTAAACAATAATTAGTAAATAATAGATGATAGAATAATTTAATTTATGTTTCACGCAAAATTAATACTTACCAATAATTACTTGCCATTCATCAGCTACTAATAACTTTTTATTTAATGAATTAAAAAAACTATTTGTAATTTACCATACAAAAATGTATTATGCAACTGTTTTCTTAAAATATCTGTTGCTTTAAGTAAGGACTTTTCTTTTTTTGTTGAAGAGGCTTTATGCTTATGTTAGAATTTATTTGTAGTGTTTATATGTTTTTATAAAATTTTTTAATCCAAAAATATAGCTAATCGTAAATAACCTGAGTTCAACATAAGAATATGTTCTTTTATTTTAGTTTAAAAATTAATATTTCTTCGCCAAATTGAAATCTTAATGGAAAATACATAATTTTTAGTTTCTTCTTTTTTCTTTAAAAATTGAATATTTTCCTAATTTCAATTAATGCTCGAAAATATTAATCCTTAAACTTATATTTAAATCGAACTCAGGTTAAATAAGTAATCCAAATAAAATATAAAAGTAGTGCAATTGAGAAAATGAAAAAACTGAAAAGACAAAAAGGGATTTCTCTAATAGAGCTTTTGTTTGTGATGGGTTTTTTGACTGGAGTGGCTGTGCCGGTATATAGTTTCATAGATACTACCATAAAAATAATTAATAGGACTCGCATAGAAGTCAAAATGAATGAATATATTAGGTCTAAGATGGATAGAATTTGTGAAGGTAAAATATGGAATATGTCTTTGGGAATTACTCATATCAAAAAAAATGAAATTCATCCTGACATTAGAAATATTGTAGTCTATGATCAAGAAAGTCCTATTATTAAAATATCTTATGGAAGAGATATTGTTACTAAAGAAAAAGATTCAGAAATAAAAAAAGTAAAGATAAGAATTAAGTGGAAAACTATGATGATTGCAAATGGTAAGCAGATTATAAAAGAGAAAAAGTTAATTGTTTATAAAGTAAATTTAAAATAATTAGTAACTTATTTAACTTGAGTTCGATATAAGAATATGTTCCTTTATTTTAAGTTTAAAAATTAATATTTCTTCGCCAAATTAAAATCTTAACGGAAAATACATAATTTTTAATTTCTTCTTTTTCTTTAAAAATTAAATATTTTCCTAATTTCAATTAATGCTCAAAAATATTAATCCTTAAACTTATATTTAAATCGAACTCAGGTTAATTATACTTTCACATAAACCTAAACTTAGTGTTAAAATGAGAAAAATTAAGAATAAAAAAGAGTTAGGCTTTACTATCATTGAAGTAATTATGATAGTAGCGGCTATAATTGTGGCTTATTTTATAATAAAAAGTATTGCTCAGGAATCTGGAAAAGATATAGATAAAAATATCGATTACATTATACTTGAAAGTAAAGCTGAAAAAATAAAAAAAGCTATAACAAAAGATGTAGAAAAGACTTATGAGTTATTCAAAGATCATACATGTTTGGTAGAATGTGTAACCAAGAGAAACGCTTTTAAGGAAATACGATTACCTTTGATGCTTGCTGATAGGAATAAAAATACTCGTGATGGAGGAGAATTATTGTACATACTGAAGAAAGAAAAAGAGATGATTTTAGTTTTATATGGAGTAATAAATAAAGATAATTTGATGAGGTTTAAATTTATTTATGATGGACATAAATTTGTATTCAAGGAAGGAAAGCTAATTACTAAAAATGTTGTTTATATTCACTTTAATGGTGGAAAGAATAGCAAAGTTATAGCAATAAAAGGAAGATTAGGGAAGGGTAAAGTGCGATATGATTTTAGTTTTTCTGCAAAAATGTTTACAACAGAAAGAGGTGTGCGTAGAGCATGGGATTACTAAAAACATCTAAAGGATCAGCAATAGTGATTGTGCTTGTTTTTTCAGCTATATTTTTATTCTTTTGTGGAGCAGCAATGAAGATATCAGGATATATACTTGAACAAGTGGAGAATGTTTCTAATAAAATGGAAGCAAATTACTTGGCTCAAAGTGGATTACAGTTAGCAATGAGAAAGGTTGATTTGGATAGAGAATACAAAAAAGAGACTTGGGAGCGTTGTCCTATTTTGTATAAGGTAGAAAAAAATAGATATTTTATTATAAAAAAAGTAGAAAAAGAAGATGAATATGGTGAGTTTGATATAGTTAAGATAGAAATAGAGGGTAGAGTTGGAAAATGGAGTAATAAAATTGAGACAAAATTGAATGTTAGAAAAAAATTACCCTAAATTGAAATTGACAATAACCTGATCAAGCAAATCATTAGACATGAATTTTCGTAGATATTTTTCATAAATCAGATTTCAGAATTTTATGTTTTCTGTTCTTTATCCTCTGGTTTTTATCTTTATCCAAAAAGAAAAGTTCTATTAAATTAACCTGAGTTCGACATAAAAATATGTTCCTTTATTTTAAGCTTAAGGATTAATATTTCTTCGCTAAATTAAATATTTTCCTAATTTCAATTAATGCTCGAAAATATTAATCCTTAAGCTTATATTTAAATCGAACTCAGGCTAAATTATAATGAAAAGAGGGAAGGAAATTAAGAACAAGTTTATTATTTTTTTAGTAATCTATTTAGGAATTATAAGTATTGCCAATGCTAAGGAAAATTATCTTTACAATAGTAAATACAGGTATTTTAAAACTAGTTTAAAATATGAGGGCAATTCTTTAAGTTCTCCTAATGTAGCTGATATAGATGGAGATAACAAGATTGATCTTATTTTGATAGCTACTTTAGATGGAAATATTTATGCATGGGATAATAAGGGAGAGCTTTATGAAAATTATCCTGTGGCTATAGCAGATGAGATTCGAGGTAAAGTACATGTAATAGACATTAATAATGACCGTCAAAAAGAATTGGTAGTAGCGACATTATCGGGTTATATAATAGCACTAAGTATTTCAGGAGAAAAATTATGGACAAAGTATGTTGGGGGAAGGATAATAAAAGGCATAACTGTAAATGATATTGATAGTGATGGAAAAGTAGAAATTTTAGTTCCTATTGCTTCTAATAGGAAAGGTTGTTTAGCTATAGATGCGGCTACGGGAGAGGAAAAATGGTTTTTTTCTTCTTCCGGTCAAGCAGTTCCACCAAAAGTTGGGGATATAAATGGAGATGGCAAAAATGAGATTATCTGTATTGATGGAAAGGAGCTTTATTGTATAAATATACAGGGCAAGTTACTTTGGAAAAGGTCTATTGGTAGTGATCTAAATAATACTTTTTGGTCTTGTGAACCTACTCTCTATGATATAGATAATGATGATAAACAAGAAGTGATTATAGTAGAAAATAATAGGCTTATAATACTAAATGGAAAAGGCAGAGAAATACTAAACGTTTCTTATGGTTCTTCCCGATACAATAGAAGCATTAATTCCCCTTTGGTAGTAGATATAAATAGAGATGGAATAAATGATGTAGTTTGGGTTGATGGTTCGAACAATATTTATGCTGTTTCATTAAATAAAAGAATAGTGCCAGGATTTCCGATTTATGGTATTTCTGTATATGGCGACCATTTTCATGCTACTCCTATAGTTTTAGACTTAATTAAAGATGATAATATGGAGATTATATTAACTAGTATGGGAGGTTATATATATTTTGCAACTTACAATAGGGAAAGGAAAAGTTTTGAAATAATAGATTCTATCAGGCTTCCTTATTTTGACAGTTTTAAGAATAATGCTATGAGTGTAAACTCTTTAGCTTATGATTTAGACAAAGACGGTGATTATGAGGTATTAATAAATCATAAAGGGGGTGTAATGGTCTGGGACTTTCCAAAAAAAAAGTCTTATGGAATATTTATAGAAGAAAGAAAGGATATTTTTAAACAAGGGAAGTAATGTTTATAAGGCTTGATTTAGTGTATAAAATCTGTATTATAAATATTTCAATTAAGAATTTGTTTTAGTTCCCAAATAATAGTGTTTAACCTGAGTTCGACACAAGAATATATTCCTTTATTTTAAGCCTTAAACTTATATTTAAATCGAACTCAGGTTGTTTAGTCTTGTAATTTTTAATAACGCAATTTTTAGTATATGAAGACTAATTTATTGGAAATTAAAATTTTGAGTTGCAATTCTATATTTGGTGCTTTACCTTAATATCAGCAATCGCAATATAATTGCTTAATTTAGAAAGAAATAAATGTCAAGAATTATTACTCTAACTACTGATTTTGGAGATAAAGATTATTATGTAGGAGCAATAAAAGGAATTGTATATTCTATTAATCCTTTAGCTTCTATTGTTGATATTTCTCATCAAATTAAGTTTGGAGATATTGGAGAAGCTTCTTTTGTTATCAAAGCTGCTTATAAATGTTTTCCAAAAGGAACTATACATTTAGTTGTTGTAGACCCTGGCGTGGGTAGCGATAGAAGAATAGTTATAGTAAAAAGTAATGATTATTATTTTGTAGCTCCTGATAATGGAGTATTGAGCTATGCAATAGACCAGCTAAAAGATATTAAGATATTTGAAGTTACTAATAAGAAATACTTTTTGAAAAATATTAGCCATACTTTTCATGGTAGAGATATATTTGCTCCTGTAGTTGCATATTTAGCAAAAGGAGTGGCTGCTAAGGAATTTGGAGAGAAAATAGATAATTTAGTAGTTTCTTCTATAAAAAAAGTTTATAAGAAAGATCAAACTTTAATAGGAGAGGTTGTTTATATTGATAAATTTGGCAACTTAATTACTAATTTTACTCCCCATGATCTTTCTTCATTAAGAAATATATATGTTAGGATTAATAATTGCGAAATGTTTCAGATTAACAGTTTTTATGCTCAAAGTAAGATTGGTAGCTTATTAGCTATATGGGGGAGTTATGGATATTTAGAAATTTCTGTAAATCAAGGAAATGCTGAAAAATATTTAAATGCTAAGAAAGGAGATATTGTTAGCATAAGGGAATCTAAATGAAATTTTTAGCTGATAGCATGTTAGGTAAACTTGCTAAGTGGTTACGTATATTGGGGTTTGATACTGCTTATTATAATTCTGTATCTGATAAAAATTTGATTGAAATAGCAGAAGAAGAAGAGAGAATACTTATTACCAGAGACAAACAACTTTCCAGATGTTGGGTTGTATCTTGTTTATATATAAAAAGCGAAAGTATAGATGAGCAATTACATCAGATAGTTAAGTATTTTAATTTGGATATTAAAGAAACTTTAGGTAAATTTTGTCCTTTATGCAATGAAGTTCTAAAAGAAGTTGAAAAGAAAGAAATAAAACTGTTGGTTCCAGAATTAGTTTATAGCAGTTATAAAAATTTTTGGAAATGTTTAAAATGCAATAAGATTTATTGGGAAGGAACGCATTGGGAAAATATTAAAAAGAAAGTTAAGGAACTAAAAGGAGAAAATTAATGAGCGAAAATAATAGAGATTATGAGAAAGCAAAAGAAGAAAAAAGCAAGCAAAGTATACCTCCTCAAGATGTTCAATTCTTAAACATCGTATTTATGTTTTCTTCAGCAGCTTTTCAACATTTAGGTGAAATGCCTGATCCTATAAGCAATGAAAAAAAGATAGACTTAAATGCAGCTAAGTATTCCATAGATGTAATTGATGTGCTTGCGAAGAAATCAAAAGGAAATCTAACAGAACATGAGTCTAAAATAATGGATGATATATTATACAATTTAAGATTAAAATATTTAGAAGTTTGTAAAAAAGAAAAAAAGGAAGGTTAAATTATGGTAATGTTTAATTTTATTACTCCAGGACGAATAATTTTTGGAAAACAAAGCATTGGGCAATTAGGTGTAGAAGCTGCCAAGTTTGGCAGGGATGCTATGTTGGTTACAGGTGTTTCTGCTCTAAGGAAATTAAAGGTACTGGATAGAGTTGAGGAAGATCTAAAGAAATCTGGTATTAAAGTATTTTTATTTGATAAAGTGAAAGGAGAGCCTGATTTAGAAATAATAGAAGAATGCAGAGATTTAGCTAAAAAGAATAAAGTAGATATGTTAATAGGTTTAGGAGGAGGAAGTGTTATAGATACAGCTAAAGCTGTTGCTGGGTTATATAATGAGAAAGGAAGTTGCAGAGAGTATCAAAAAGGTAGAAAAATAGAAAAATGCGGGATTCCTTTTATTGCTGTTCCTACCGTTGCTGGATCAGGATCTGAGGTTACTTATAATGCTGTAATTTTAGATAGAGAGGACAAGATAAAGAGAAGTCTTCGAGATTTTTCCCTTATAGCTAAATTAGTTATAATAGATCCCTTATTAAGTGTAAGTGTGCCTACTCAAGTTAAGATTCGTTCTGGAATAGATGCCTTGATTCATGCTATAGAAGGCTATACTTCTCTTAAAGCAAACCAACTTACTAATTCTTTGGCTCTTTCTGCGGTAAATTTAATTTATACTAATATTAGAGAAGTAGCGTATGAAGAAAACAATATTCCAGTTCATGGGCATATGTCTTTAGGTACTCTGAAAGCTGGAATGGTTGTAGCGAATGCAGGATTGGGGGCTATTCATGGTATTGCTGCTTCTCTGGGAGCGTATTTTGAAATTCCTCATGGTTTAGCTTGTGCTGTCTTATTGCCAAAGGTATTAGAGTTTAACAAAAATGTTTGTGGATTACAATATTATCATTTATTGCAAGCTTTAGGAGAACATGCGGAAAATTTATCAATTAACGAGGTCTCAGATAATTTTATAGTAATTATAGAAAAATTGATGCTTGACTTGAAAATTCACTTCCATATAGAAAGATTTGAAATTAGCGAAGAAGATGTTTTGAGTATTGCCAAAAATTGTTCTACTTCTATAAATTTTAATCCTAAGGAGTTAAAGAAAGAAGATATTATAGATATTATTAATAGTGTGTTATGTAAATAAAACATAGAATTTTCTAAAATAAAACTACAAAGTAATAAGTGTATTATGAATAATAAGCTGCAAATAAAATAGTTTGCAGCTTAAAACTTATGACTTGTAAATATGTAATAAAACCTGAGTTCAACATAAGAATATGTTCCTTTATTTTAAGTTTAAAAATTAATAT
>JASEGW010000076.1 GCA_030017825.1 bacterium
ATCCTTAAACTTAAAATAAAGGAACATATTCTTATGTCGAACTCAGGTTAATTAAGTAGTTACTATCTAATAAAGGACAAATAGTAACATTAATAAAATAGTAACATTAATAAATGATAGATGATCAATTATTAATTACTAGTTACTACTTGCCAATTTATACAAAGAGTTGCTTAGTTTAGCTATTTCTTCTATACTTAGCATTTCTGCTCTTACCTTAGGGTCAATTTTTAGTTCATTAAATAGTTTAGCTAATACTTGCCGATTGTAACTATAAGATTTTAAATTATTGGCAATCATCTTTCTTCGCTGATGAAATAAAGTTTTTACTAAATTAAAAAAGAATTTTTCATTCTCAATTGAAACTTTAGGCTTATCTAGTATTCTTAAATTAATTAACATGGAATCTACTTTGGGAATAGGAAAGAAGGAACTATTCTCAACCAACATAGCTTTTTTAGCAAAAGCATAATATTGGACCATAATAGATAAAATTCCATAGTCTTTTCTACCGGGTGCGGCGATTATTCTTTCTCCTACCTCCTTTTGGGTCAGCATAGTTATATCAGAGATAATATCTCTATATTCTAATAGTTTAAAGATTATGGGAGAAGTAATATAATAAGGTATATTTGCTACTACCTTTACTTTTTTTATCTCTTGGTAATTATTAAGCAGTTTTTTTAAGTCTACTTTTAATATATCCTGGTTAATAATTTCAACATTTTTAAAATCTGATAATTGCTCTTGCAATAAAAAGACTAATTTCTTATCTATTTCTACAGTAAAAACCTTAGAAACTTTTGGTGCTAACAATCTAGTCAAAAAGCCTAAACCAGCACCAATTTCTAAGACATGGTCATTTAAGCTTAACTTAGCACTTTGAATAATTTTATCATAAACCAAAGAGTCGATTAAAAAATTTTGCCCCCATCTCTTTCTTAAGATAAGATTATTTTTCTTTAATAAATTTTTAGCTTCTAAGTATAAAAACATTTATCTTTAGCCATAAAAGTAGCTAGCATAATAGCATTAATCATACTATTAGGATTAGCTATATTTTTTCCAGCAATATCAAAAGCTGTACCATGATCTGGAGAAGTTCTGATTATAGGTAAACCTAAGGTGATATTTACAGCTTCTTCAAAAGCAAGAAGCTTAAGAGGAATAAGCCCTTGGTCGTGATACATAGATACTACTACATCAAATTCCCCTTTATGTGCTTTGTAAAAAACTATATCTGGAGGATATGGTCCGTAAATATCTATACCCATATTTCTGGCCTTATCTATGGCAGGAATAATTTTACTATTCTCCTCTTCTCCTAAAATTCCTCCTTCTCCAGCGTGGGGATTTAAGCCAGCTACGGCAAGTTTTGGTTTTTTAATTTTAAAGTATTTTTGAAGCCCTTCATAAACCAACTTAATTGCAATAAAAATCTTATCTTTGCTTAAGTCATTAATTGCTTTCTGCAAAGAAGTATGTATAGTTACTAAAACTACCTTTAATTTCTTGCTGGCAAACATCATAGCATATTGAGAAGTATTGGTAAGCGCAGCTAAAAAATCAGTATGGCCAAAGTATTTAAAACCCGCTAATCCTATGGCTTCTTTGCTTATAGGAGCAGTAACTATAGCTTGTATCTTGTTCTTTAAAGCTAGGTTTACAGCCTTTTTAATAAAATCTATAGAAGCCTTACCACAATATTTATTTATTTCTCCTAATTTAAACTGCTCCTCTTTAATATTATTTAGATTCCAAAAATTAATGGGACTTTTACTAAAATCTAAATCGTTAACATCTTGAATAAAATAAATATTTTCAATATACTTAGGTAACCTAACACTGCTTCCAATAATTAAAAAGTTATTCTTATTAACTAAAGAATTATTAGCTAGTGCTTTTAAAGTAACTTCAGGGCCAATCCCAGCCAAATCACCTAAGGTAATAGATACTGTTGGTTTTTTCTTCATCTAAAGATTTATTTCTATATAGGCTTCTTTCCAAAGTTCTTTTAGCCAATTCTCTAATTCTTTTTGATATTCTTCTTCGTAAAGCTGCTGCTCTATCTGAAGGCTGATACCTTTTAGTTCTTTTTTAGACATTTCCTCTTTTTCAATGCCTTTAATAATATGATATCCAAATTTAGTATTGACTATTCCACTGGTTTCTCCTTCTTTTAACGAAAAAGCTGCCTCTTCAAATTCTTTTACCATTTGTCCCTTAGTAAAAAAACCCAAGTCTCCTTCTTTATTTTTACTAGGACACAAAGAATGTTCTTGAGCTAATCTCTCGAAGTTTTCTCCATTTTTAACTTTACTCAAAATTTCTCTAGCTAAATCTTCTTTGGCAACTAAAATATGCCTTACTCTTATCTTAAAATTATAATCTAAAAGTTTTTTTTGAATCTTTTGCCTATCTATTCTGACTTTTGATTTTACGTCTTTTTCTATTAATTTTATCTTTAAAAGCGTATTTTCATGTTCTTTCTGAAGCTGTTCTTCAGTTAGATTTTGATTTTTTAAAACCTCTTGAAAATCTTTTTGGTCTTTAAAATTAGCCTTTACTTGGTCTATTATTTGATTAATTTCAAAAGGGTCAACGAATATTTTTTGTTTTTTAGCCTCTTGTAGTATTAATTTATCATTAATTAATTCATTTAATATATTTTTTCTTATTTGTTCATTTACAGAAACTTTATTTAATTTAGCATAATTATTAACTACATTCTCTAATTCTAAAAGGGTAATTACTTCCTTATTTATTTTAGCTACAATTTTTTCTATAATTTCTGCCTGAACTGAGCAAGAAGATATAAAAAGAACTATAGTAATGCAAATTATTTTTTTATATATTTTCATTCTTCAACCTCTAAAAATATAAAGTTTTTAAATCTGTTTCTTTATTCTTCTATGCAAGAATTTTAGTAATCAAACCTTAAAAAGGAGTGCCAATACTAAAATAAAATTCTGGTTCCTTTCTATCTTTATCTCTCATCGGATAACCGTAATCTAACCTTATTGGCCCCATAGGAGTATCAATTCTAAAAGAGAATCCTTTTCCAAATTTTAGTTTATCTAAGTTAAAATGTTTATACTCATCCCAAATATTTCCCATATCTAAAAAAAAGGCAAAATAAAGAGGATTTACAATAGGAAAACGATACTCAATGTTAGTATAAAATACTGAATTACCGCCATGTTCTTTATTATTATCAACCAAGAAAATACTATTTTCTCTATACCCTCTAATAGTATCAGCACCTCCCAAATAAAACCTAAAATCATCTCTTACCTTATCGTCTCCAGTAATACTCTTCACTGTTCCAAATCGGGATCTTATAGCCAAAACAAATTTCCACCATAAAGGAAGGTATATTCTTCCTTCCACAATAGATTTATAATAGTCTACATCTCCTCCCAAAAAATCACCAGCGAATTCATTTGAATAAAGAATTCGATATCCTTTTGTCGTATGATATATTCTATCTCGAGTATCTCGAATAAAGCTAGTAGAAAAACTACTTGTGGCCTCCTCAATACCTTCTTTTTCTATTATATCAGAAGGAGCAGAGCTTAAATTAACGTTAGAAAAAAGAACTTTCTCGTATTTATAGTCTAAGTATATTTTATTAAAAGTTTTCCAAGGTCTTCCTATGCTAATGCTACCTCCCTTTTGGGTTGTAGTATATTCATTTATTGTTTGTCTGGTATTATATATATTTAAGCCTAGTGAAGTAGGAGTATCTCTAAGCCAGGGATTAACAAATCCAATTCTATAATCTGTTTTTTTATGGCCAAACTCTGATTTAATATTAAGCTGGTATGCTTTTCCAAACAAATTTGTTTGACTTACTCCAATACTACCTCCAAATCCATATCGATTGCTCCAAGTAGTACCTAAACTAATAGTGCCTGTTTTTCTTTCTTTTACTTCTATATTTAATAATTTTTTATTCTTTTCGCTTCCAGGTTTTACCTCCATATTTACATATTCAAAAAAACCTAATTGATATAATTTTTGATGAGTTGTGTTTACCTTATGGCCATTAAAAATATCTCCAGGCCTTAATAGAACTTCTCTTAGAATTACTTTATCTTTAGTAATTTTATTTCCAGAAACAGTGATCTTTTCTAAATAACATTTTTCACCTTCTGCAATTTCAAAACTAAAACTTACTTTTTTCTCTTTTTTATCAATGATAGGTTTAGGAGTTACTCGAACAAGGATATATCCCTCTTTAGAATATTTTTCCATAATTCTATACTGGTCTTCTCTAATCTTCTTTAAACTATATGTTTTTCCTTTATAAGTTTTTATTTCTTCTAGCAGTTCTTTTTCTTTGAATAAAGTATAGCCTCTCAGTTCTATTTCATTTATAGTAAAGCTATCCCCTTCTGCAATATGTATATTTACTACTAATCCTTTCTTTTTGTTGTCATAATATACTTTTCCTAAATTGGCTTTACATAAAATATATCCATTATTATTGTAGAAATGTGTAATTTGCTCTAAGTCTTCACTTATCTTTTCTTTTATAAAATAATCACCTTTTTTACTGGAAATAGTCCACCTTAAACGCCATGATGAAAAAGACTTATTTCCTATAAAGTTTACCTTCTTAATTTCAGTTTTAGTTCCTTCTTTAATCTTTAAAGCTATTTTAATTAAATGGGGTTCTATCGTATTAATTTGAGGTTCTATTTTAATGTAGTAAAAACCTTCTTTGCGGTAAAAATTTTCAAGTTTTATAATTGATTCTTTAAGCTTAATCTCATCGTACAAATCACCCTCAACTAAAATATATTCCTCTTTTAATTTTTCTTCATTAATTTCTTTATTGTTTAAAAACTTAACTTCAGATATTGTTGGTTTTTCCTCTACTATAAAGGTAACTTTTATTCCTTCTTCTTTTTCTACTAAGTCTATTTTTACTTCATTAAACATACCTAAATTATATATCTCCTTTATATCTTTGGTTAATATGCTTTTAGAAAATGATTTTCCTATGGCAGTTTCCACAACTTCTAAAATAGATTCTTTGCTAAAAATTTCATTACCAGTAACTTCTACTTCAACTACTTTTACTTCTTTTGCTCCTAAAGAGCAAGTTTGGGTCAATATACCCAATACTAAAATTGTTAAGAGAAGTTTTCTTTTTATAATAGTCTTAATTATCTGTTGCATCTTATTATTTACTACCTTTCAAAACTTAATGTCTTTCTTGATACTTATCTCATGTTCTTTTTCTTCTGTGCCATTTATCTTAGGCAAATATTTGTATCTAAAAATTTCCCCTGGTTTATATTGATATTCTAACTCAAATTCTTGAGAAAGTATATTTTCCTTTTTTTGACCAGATAAAGCTCCTCGATAATTAAAATATAAATCATCTGTTATGTATTTACCAAAATTAAATACAGTTTCATCAGAAATATCTTTTTTTAATTCTTGAGAATCATCTTCATCTTTTTTTAGAAGAATTTTATTTAAATAAGGAATTCTGATGTCTACATCTACTTTTAATAATTTAGCTAAATTACTTTCTAATGGCCTAATAATATTACTACTTAAATTTACACCTATTATTCTAGCAAGGCCTATCCGAAGTAAAGTGTCTATTTCATTGCTTTTAATATCCTTATAATCTCTTCCCAATCGAAGCATTCTTACTATTTCATCTTTTGTTTTGGAGGGATAAATATTTGGAGTAGTTAGCGTAGGTTCGCTTGCAAAGAGTTTTCCATAGTAGCTCATTATTATTAAAGTATTTCCTACATTAGCTTGAGCTTCTCCAAAAAGGTAAGGTGTCTTTTCTCCTTTTTTAAATTCTAATTTTGCTTGATTAATTAAAAAACGAGTTCCTAAATATTCAATATAACCTTTATGAGATGTAACAGTACCTATAACTTTAAATTTTCCTGGATAACCTGAAAGTTTTATCCAAGAGTTATCAACAATAGAACATTTTGCATAGTTATTATAATATTTAACCTTGTTTTTTGCAAGTAATTTAAGATTAAAGAAGATATTATTAAGAATATGCTTCTTCTTTTTCCTTAACTTTTTAGTATAAGTAAAATTAGTATCATGAGTAGTATCATAAGTAAAATTAGTATCAAATAGCTCTACTGTTCCTTTGCAAGTTGGTGTGTCATAATTTCCGCATATACGTAAATTAGCCAAAAGATTAGTATCTATTTTTAAAGGAATATAGGCCTTTATATATTTTTCTGTAGATAAATGAATATTGATCTTTTTCTCTGGAATTATAAAATTTCCATGAGAGCTAATTATACCTTCATTTAAATTAAATCTTAGTTTCTTTAGTTTTATTTGATAGTCTTTAAAGATAATTTCTGCTTGAATATTTGTGTATTTATTAAAATGCTTCCAGGAAGTTACCATTTCTCCTTCCTCTAAATTTAAGTTCCCATTAATACGATATTGGTCAAAAGTGCCTTTTATACTCATATTGGCAGATAATTTTCCATTTGACGAATTAATAATCTTTGTGTATTCAGGAATAATTTTTAATATAGGATCAAATGCTTGTATATTTATATTTAGCTCTTCTTTTTTAGGAAATATGTTTCCGTTACATTTTAAAAATAGTAACCCATCTTTAACATAGCATAATTCGTTAATAATAATTTTTCTTGGAAGAGAAAAATTAATCTTTCCTAAAATACTTGCTTCTTTATCATAATTTGAAAGGTGGAGAATATTTTTATTATAGGAAAATTGGCTATAAATATTTTTTAGTTTAAATCTTTTATTTAATATCAAATCCGCAACTTTGATGTTTCCATCATATTTATTTTCATAAAAATTATTTTTGCTGAGAAGCTCTACTTTTCCACTTAAGAAAGTATTTGGAAACCTAAAGTTATTCAAATTAATATTTAAAAAAGAATCTTTTTCAGAGTCTAAATAAATATTCCCCTTTTCAAGTTCTAAAAAACCTGATTTTTGAGTAAGATATATTTTTGATAAAGTAATCAGCTTATCAAAATAACAGAATTCTATATTAGCTTTATCAGCTTGAATTTTTATAATTTGTAAATTTTTAATCT
>JASEGW010000077.1 GCA_030017825.1 bacterium
TAGTTGGTATTGTTAGTTTTATTGGTTAATTGAGTTTTGATATTGGCGTTATTATACTCTACTCATTTAACCTTGATTCGAACCTTGATCCCAAACAAAATTCTTTACAGTACCATTACTGTTTAGAGACTACAAAAATGATAATTGGAATTATTTGTTCTCACATTAGAGAAGGAAAAGAAATCTTAAAAGCTGTTAGGAACCTACAAGAAAAAGAAGCAAATGGTTTAAACTTATGGGAAGGTTTTTTTAAAGATCATAGGTTGATATTAGCAACTAATGTTTTTGGAAAAGATTTAGCTTCTTTGGCTACTTCTTTTTTGATAAAAGAAATTAAGGTAGAAATAGTTATTAATTGTGGTGGGGCTGGAGCCATAAATCCAAAACGAAAAATTAAAGATATAATTATAGGAAATAACTTTATAAAATACGATAGTTTTTCTAAAGATACTTTTCAAGTAATAAAGAAAAGTTTCTTAAACCTAGTAAATAAATTTAAAGAATTAACAACTTCTTATCATGATCATAAGATTTGTGAAGGGTTAATTGTTAGTGGCAATGAAAATGTAGAAAATTTTTCTTTAAAAAATACTTTATGGAAAAAACATCAAGCAGAATGTGTAGATTGGGAAAGTGCCACTGTAGCTAAAATATCTATTCAAAATAAAATTCCTTTTCTAATCTTAAGAGGCATTAGTGATCAAGCAAAAGAAAATTTTAAAGAAGAATTTTACCAAAATATAGATAAAGTAGCTAAAATATATTCTAAGTTATTCTTAAAATTTTTAAGCAAGCTCACCTAACGAAAAAGCCCTCAATTGTCTTACCAATTGAGGGCTTGCTTTTTTAATATCAGTGTAATAGAGTCAGCAAAATTAATACATTCCGCCGCCCATTCCGCCGCCCATTCCGCCAGGAGGCATTGGAGGCATAGCTGGTTTTTCTTCAGGCATATCAGTTACTAAAGTTTCTGTAGTTAAGAGCAAAGCAGAAATACTAGCTGCATTCTGCAAGGCACTTCGGGTAACTTTAGTAGGATCAACAATACCACAAGCTACTAAATCTGTATATTCACAAGTTTCAGCATTAAGTCCTACGTTGCCCCCTTCTTTTTTAAGCCTTTCTACTACTACTGAACCTTCTAAGCCAGCATTAGTAGCAATTTGTCTAGCTGGTTCTTCTAAGGCTCGCATAATAATACTACATCCAGTAGCCTCATCCCCTTCTAATTTCATTTTTGCTATCTTAGAAATAGCTTTTAAAAGAGTAATTCCCCCACCAGGAACAATTCCTTCTTCTACTGCAGCACGAGTGGCAGAAAGAGCATCTTCTACCCGAGCCTTCTTTTCTTTCATCTCTGTTTCAGTAGCTGCTCCTACTTTAATTACAGCTACTCCTCCAGCTAATTTAGCCAATCTTTCTTGTAGTTTTTCTTTGTCGTAATCAGAAGTAGAATCCTCAATCTGAACACGAATTTGAGCTATACGAGCTTTTACATCATCAGAACTGCCTGCTCCTTCAACAATTGTGGTATTCTCTTTATCAACTACTATTTTTTTAGCTTTTCCCAACATGTTAATATCTACATTTTCTAATTTTAGCCCTAATTCTTCTGCAATTACTTGGCCTCCAGTTAAAATAGCTATATCTTCCAACATGGCCTTTCGACGATCGCCAAAGCCTGGAGCTTTTACAGCTATGCAATTTAAGGTACCTCTTATTTTATTTACTACTAAAGTTGCTAAGGCTTCTCCTTCTACTTCCTCGGAAAGAATTAATAAAGGTTTGCCCATTTGAACTATTTTCTCTAACAATGGAAGCAGGTCTTTCATGCTGCTAATTTTTTTGTCATACATTAAAATAAAAGCATCTTCAAGAACAGCTTCCATTCTTTCAGGGTCAGTAACAAAATAAGGCGACAAATATCCTCGATCAAATTGCATCCCTTCTACTACATCTAAATTAGTTTCCATAGACTTAGCTTCTTCTACAGTAATAACCCCATCTTTACCGACTTTTTCCATAGCTTCAGCAATTAAACTTCCAATTTCTCGATCATTATTAGCAGAAATAGTTGCAACCTGAGATATCTCTTCTTTATCTTTAACAGTGTTACTAATAGCTCTAATTTCCTCTACAGCTGTAACTACAGCTTTTTCAATACCTCTCTTTAAAGCCATAGGATTAGCTCCCGCAGTTACATTTTTTAAACCTTCTTTAATAATAGCTTGAGCTAAAATAGTTCCCGTAGTAGTGCCATCTCCAGCAACATCTTGAGTTTTAGTGGCTACTTCTTTTACCAATTGAGCGCCCATATTCTCATAAGGGTCCTCTAATTCAATTTCCTTGGCTATAGTTACTCCATCATTGGTAATAACAGGGGAACCAAATTTCTTATCTATAATTACATTTCTCCCCTTAGGGCCCAAAGTAATCTTTACAGCTTCGGCTAATTTGTCTACACCTTTCTGCAAAGATCTCCGAGCTTCCTCGCTAAATGTTAATTGTTTTGGCATTTTATCATCCTCCTCTATATTTACTCCACGATTCCTAAAATATCACTTTCTCTTAAAATAAGAAACTCTTCATTATCGAGTTTAACTTCTGTGCCAGAATATTTACCATATAGAATTCGATCTCCAACCTTAACTTCTAATTTTTTTCGTTGGCCATTTTCAAGAATTTCTCCATTTCCTACAGCTATTATTTTTGCTTCTTGAGGCTTTTCCTTCGCTGTGTCAGGAATTATTATACCTCCTTTTTTTTCTTCTTCTGGTTCTAGTTGCTTTACTACAACTCGATCTCCAAGTGGCCGAATATTCATTTTTTAAAGTCCTCCTTTTAAATTTAAATTGCAATATTAGCAAAACTTTAGTGTATAACTATAATTAAAATCCCGGCTTATGTCAACTTATATAATACACAATATATAAGTATAAATAATGTATATGGCAAATTATCTCTTATTATCTCTTGATATTTATAATATTTATACTGTTTGTATTATTTTTTATCCCTTGCATAGCACAATATCCTTTAAATAAACTCTAAAATCTATTTTTTAACCTGAGTTCGAACCACTTTTTCTTGTTTAACTATTTTTTATCATTTTTATATTTATACACGACAAAAATTCAATGTTGTCAAGTTATCAACAGATTTATCCACATTATCCACAATACATTACCCACATGATGTTGATAATCTATTCTCATGTATAATTCTAAGCCCCTCAAGGGTTAGATAAAGATTAATAACATTTATCCCCAATACTTCTTTTCTATAAATTTCTGATAAACCCCCAGTCATAACTATAAATGGCAATATGTTTAATTCTTGTTTTATTCTTTCCATAATTCCTTCCATTAAATACTTAAAACCAAAATAAATTCCACTTTCTATGCTACTTACTGTATCAATTCCCATAATTGTTTTAGCCTGACTCAGTTTTATCCTTGGAAGCATTTTTGCTTTTTCTGATAAAGCTATCATAGATATCTCTATGCCTGGAGCAATAGTTCCCCCCAAATAAACACCTTCTTTAGAAATTACATCAAAGGTAATGGCTGTTCCTGAATCTACTATAATAATAGGTGGCTGGTATAACTTTACAGCAGCAACTGCATTTACAATCCTATCAATTCCTATTTCTGAAGAAGAAGGATAATCAATTTTTATCTCTTTTATATCTTTTGTTTCTAAATAACAAGGAGATATAGAAAATATTTCTTGAAAACCATCCATAATTATTTTTTTTAAAGGTGGCACCACGCATGAGATTATAATATTTTTGATACAAAGATTTTCCTTAGTTTCAGAAAAGAAACATTTTATTTTTTCTTTAAGATCTTCTTTATGAGAAATTAATCTAGTAGCTATCCTGCCTTGTAAAACTAAGCTTTTTCCCCTGTACACTCCTAAAGCAATACTAGTATTTCCTATATCAACTGCTAACAACATAACATTTCCCCTTAAGTTTAACTTTTTGGGTAATTATTGATGTGGGTAAATGCTAAACGAAAAAATACACAACAGTATGACCCGCTTTGTATGTACCCATGCAAAAATAATTAGGTATTGTAGCACACTAAAGTAAAATTCAAAGCACGAAATCCGAAATCCGAAACAAATCTAAATTTCAAATGTTCAAAATCTAAAACTTTTCTGTTTCGGTCATTTGAATTTTTGTCATTCGGGGCACCCACAGAGTGGCGGGGCACCCACAGAGTGGCGGGGCACCCACAAAGTGGGTCGTTGTTTCGAATTTCGTATTTCGTGTTTCAAATTTACCTTCAATGTCCAAATCCCTATTTTTAGTTTAACTTGCATTAATCTGCATTTAAAAAGGTATCGAAATTATGAATTTTTATGAAAACAACATTGAGCTTTTAAATAAAAAAGAACCACATCTTGTAGAAAAACTAAAAACAGTTTCTTTAGATAAAGCTTATTCTGAAAACAAAGAATATTTTTCTTTTGAAGAGAGAGATATAAAAAACGCTGATTTGTTAGTAATTTTAGGCTTTGAAATAAGTTCTCACATAGAAAATTTATTAAAAATGTGTCCTCCTAAAACATTTATCTTAATTATTGAAAAGAATCTTAGTCTTTTTAAAAATGCTCTTTATAAAAAAGATTTTTCCTATATTTTAAACTCTGATAAAATAAGTATTTCGGTAGATGAAACTCCTTTTATAGCTACTATGCTTCGTCTAGAAAAATATTTTTCAATCCTTACTTTCAAAGAAATGTATATCATTAAATATCCACCTTCTATAGAAAAATATCCTAAATATTATCAAGAAGTAGAAGAAAAACTAAAAGAATCATTAAGTATGGCTATTACCAATGTAGCAACTTTTATGCATTATAGCCCCATATGGAAAAAAAACATTTTAACTAATTTTATCTATATGATCAATTGTGCTGGCGTTAGTATTTTAAGCAACAAATTTAAAAATATACCCACTATTATTGTTTGCGCTGGTCCTTCTCTGGATAAAAATATAAAACATCTTAAAAAGGTAAATAATAGAGCTCTTATTATTTGTACTGATACCGCCTTAAAAACTATGCTTAAGAATAATATACTGCCTCACATGGTAATTACTGTTGATGGCACTATGAAAAACTACTGTAAATGTTATCAAAACCTTAATATTCCTAAAAATATATATTTGGTTTCTGATTTAATAGTCTATCCAAAAACATTTTCTAAATTTACTCTTTCGAACATATTTATCCTAAACGATGGACATCCTTTAGTGCAATGGTTAGGGCGGTTTTTAGGCTTTGATAGCTATATCCCTAGAGGAGGAAGCGTATCCACTGCTGCCTTTAATTTAGCTTTAAAATTAGGCTCTGATCCCATAATTTTTATAGGTCAAGATCTTTCTTTTCCAGAAGGAAAGCTCTACAGCAAAGAAGTACTTAGCAAAGATAGAAATCATTTAAAAAATGAATTGATAAATTTCTCCCCTCAATTAATAGAAGTATCGGATATATTTGGCAGAAAAGTTGTTACATCTAGAGCATTGTATGGTTTTATTAAGTGGTTTGAGAATCGGGCTTCTCATTTTAAAGTTAATTGCATAAATGCTACAGAAGGAGGAGCGCTCATGCAAGGTTTTAGTAATCTTACTTTAAACGAGACCATTAAAAATTATCTTCATAAACCTTTCCCCATCCAAGATATTCTTTTAAATCATGCTTCTAATTTTCAAAACCCAAATACTCACTCTTTTTTAGACAAAACCACTCAACTCCTCGAAGAATATCAAATGATATTTAATTTATGCATTCAAGTCTTAAATATAATAAAAAGATTCTCTCTTAATGAATTAAACCAGTTTTACATTAATAATCTTTTTATGCAATTAGGGACCATTAAAAAGGACATCTTAAGTCTTGAAAATTTTACATTTTGCGAAAGATTACAAATAGAACCCTTAATCTATGAACTAAGTAATCAAAAACCAGATACTTCTCTTAAAGAAAAATTAAGGATTTTAAATAAAATATTTCTAAAACTAAGAAATATGAGTAATTATACTATTTCTATGCTCAGTATCTTAAAAGCTAAATTGGAGGATAAAAATGCTCAGTCTTAAAAGAAGATGCCAAAAAATAAAGCTTTTTGCTATGGATATTGATGGTGTTATGACCGAAGGAAGTATGATCTTAAATAGCAACGGAGAGGATATAAAGATTTTTAATGTTAAAGATGGAGTAGGCATTGAATTATTACATCATTCTGGTATAAAAACAGCCATAATTACCAGAGAACTTAGTAAAATCGTAACTATCAGAGCTCAGAAATTAAAGATTAATTATGTTTATCAAGGAATAAATAATAAGTTAGCAGCTTTTAATGATCTATCTAATAAAAATAACCTAAAATATGAAGAAATGGCTTATATTGGTGATGATCTTCCTGACATTCCAATACTCAATGTAGCAGGGCTTAGTATTTGCGTAAAAGACAGCATTCCAGAAGCTAAAAAAATTTCTCATTATATAACTAAAAAAAATGGTGGCCAAGGTGCTATTCGGGAAACAGTAAATTTAATTTTAGAATCTCAGGGAAAATTGACTTCTACTATTAATAGCTATTTATCTTCATTTAAAGAATAGTTTAATTGTCCAGAATTTCCTCAAACAAAGATGCCAAGCATACAAGGATTAAAGAATATTTACAGACTCTTCTTTGATTCTTTATGTATTTTGTGTAAAAAACATAGCTGATATTAATAATTCGCGTATAAACATTATATAGTAAAAAGAGGACATTTTCATTTTGCCTTGACAATGAGGGGCAGCGATTCCGCAACAAAAAAATTCCTCAAACGTAACCTTCCCTGACTTCAATCACTTATCATTTTTGATACCATAAAAGCAAATTCGCATTCATTTTTTTCTTGACTTTTATGCTTCAGTCTGATATAATAGGCCATATCAGAAAGGAAGGAGGTAGCCATGAGACCAAGAAGTTCGATATCTGAAAAGGAGCG
>JASEGW010000078.1 GCA_030017825.1 bacterium
GCAAGAATAAAAAGAGATATATTATTGCTATTTACCTAATTTTTATTTACAAATTTTGCAATAAAATCACACAATAACACAACGCAACAAAGCTGCAATCAAATAATTTTAAACTACGAAGATCGTGTTGAGCATGAAAAACTAAAATAAACTTTTTTTTAGCGCTCTTTGTAACTTTGTGTTACTTTAATATTTTTCGTTTTTTATTGACATAAAACCAATCTTTGGTAAAATAAAAAAATCATACTTATTTATTAGAGGAAAAATGATCAAGATTGCTCCAGCTATATTTTCAGGAAATCTATCATATTTATCTAAAGAAATAGAAAAGATTTCTAACGCCGACTTGATTCATTTTGATGTTATGGATGGACATTTTACTCCTGAAATAACCTGCGGCAAGAACACTATTGCCTCCTTGCGAAATAAAACAGAACTATTATTTGATGTTCATCTTCTTATAGACAATCCTCTAAAACATATCAAAGAATTCATCACTAGTAGTGATATTATTACTATCCATGCTGAAACTACAAACAATTTATCTCAAGCTTTAAGCCTTATTAAAGAGTCTGGTATTAAAGCAGGTGTAGCTTTAAATCCCTCTACCCCTATTTCCAAGATAATATCTCACTTAGAAGAAATTGACATGATAGTTATCATGACCACAGACCCTACAGTTAGCAATGAAAAATTCGATACTACTACCCTATCAAAAATAGAAGAAATTAGAAATATAATTATCAAAGGTAATCTAACTTTAGACATTCAAGCAGATGGAAGAATAAATATCGAAAATGGAAAATTAGCTGTAAAAGCAGGAGCTAATATATTAGTTGCAGGTTCTTTTGTATTAAAAAATAATAACCCTGCTCAAGCCATTGAAGAACTAAGAAATTTATAGTATTTAATTATCAGATTTTAACATTCAAACAAGACCAAGATAACTAAGACGATAACAAAAAGCATAACTTTTCATTTTACTACATCAAGTTATTTATTATTTTAAAACTAACATCACAAATCTAATAGCTAATTTCTATAAAAAATTAAGAGGTAAATATGCGTGTAGCTATGTATTATAGTAACAATGATATCCGTTTGGAAAATATGGCCACTCCCCACTCATGTCCTGAAGAAATATTAGTAAAAGTAGAAGCTAGCGGTATTTGCGGTAGTGATGTTATGGAATGGTATCGTATTCACAAAGTTCCTTTAGTTTTAGGTCACGAAATTGCTGGAACTATTGTCGAAATAGGAAATAAAGTAACTAAATATAATGTAGGAGATCGAGTTTCAGTTTCCCATCATGTTCCTTGCAATAATTGTCACTATTGCTTAAATAAGCATCACACAGTATGCGAAACTTTGCGTAGTACTAATTTTTATCCAGGAGGATTTTCTGAATATATTCAAATTCCAGCCATCAATGTAGATAGAGGAGTATATTTATTGCCCGACCAAGTGTCTTTCGATGAAGGAACTTTTATTGAACCTTTGGCTTGTGTTATCCGAGGACAACAAATAGCTAACATTAAACCTCATCATACTGTTTTAGTTATTGGTAGCGGCATCGCAGGGTTACTTCATATTCACTTGGCAAAAGCTATGGGAGTTAATAGAATCATAGCTACTGATATTTCTGATTATCGATTAGAAGCAGCCTTAAATTTAGGTGCTGACTTTGCTTTTTCAGCCCAAGAAAACATACCTAGCTATATACGTCAAGTTAATGATGGCTATTTAGCTGATATAATTCTTTTATGCACAGGAGCTGTTTCAGCTATTAATCAAGCTTTTCAATCTATAGAAAGAGGTGGAACTATTTTATTTTTTGCTCCTACAGCTAAAGATGTAACTATTCCTCTTTCCATAAACGATACTTTTTGGCGCACAGAAATAACTCTTACTACCTCTTATGCTGGCAATCGCGCAGATCACATAGAAGCTCTGAATATGATCGCCTCTAAAAGAGTAAATGTAAGCAAGATGATAACTCACAGACTACCTTTGTCAGACACTCAAAAAGGATTTCAATTAGTAATAGATGCTCAAGATTCTATTAAAGTGATTATTGAACCTCAAAAGTAGTTTAGCTTCAATAAATTGCTTAGCTAATTAGCTAATAGCTACCATGTTTTAATTTTCAATATTTAAAAATCAAAAAACTGAAAACTAAATATCTATCAAATACCATTATATATAAAATTAGAAATCTTTTAAGCCTGTAATGTGCTATCTATGCTCTGCATGTTTGCTTGTAATTGGTAACCAATTACCATTTAACCAATCACCAATAAAAAGGAGGAAAATATTATGGATTGGGGAATGAAAAATCGTCTTTCTCAATTAATTAAAGAAGATGGCAAGTGTATGTTTATGCCTATAGATCATGGCTATTTTCTGGGTCCTACAAGAAATTTAGAAAAGCCCGCAGAAACCATTAAACCTCTTTTGCCTTATTACGACGCTCTATTTGTAACTAGAGGCATCTTACGCTCCTGCATAGATCCTGAAAACACCAAGCCTATTATTCTTAGAGTATCTGGTGGCACTAGTATCTTAAAGGATTTATCTAACGAAGTAATAACCACTTCCATCAAAGAAGCTATTCGTCTCAATGTTGCTGCCTTAGGGCTTTCCATTTTTGTTGGTAGCGAACATGAAAAAGAAACTTTATCAAATTTAGCCAATTTGGTTAATGAAGCAGAAGAATATGGCATTCCTGTTATGGCTGTTACTGCTGTAGGAAAAGAATTAGAAAAACGTGATGCTCGCTATCTTAGTTTATGTTGTCGCATTGCTGCAGAATTAGGAGCTAAAGTAGTCAAAACTTACTGGTGTGAAAATTTTGAAAAAATTACTCAAGGATGTCCAGTGCCAGTTGTTATAGCTGGTGGACCTAAGACAGAAACAAAATTTGAAGTATTCGAATTTGTTCACAACGGTATGCAAAGAGGAGCTATTGGAGTAAATTTAGGAAGAAATATTTGGCAAGATGAACATCCCGTAGCCATGATTAAAGCTCTACGATCTATTATTCATGGAAACGCTACTCCTAAAGAAGCAGATGAAATATATCATAGTGAACAATAGTCTTAATTCTAAAATTCTAATTCTTGACTCCTCAGTTTTAAATTCTAAAATCTTATATCTTTTTGGTTTAATTGCAAGGTTTGGGTTAATCTGAATTTGGCGTAAAATATAAAAACCTTGAGCTAAGCTCAAGGTTTTAGGTTTTACTATACATAAATTTTTTATATTATTTTAATTTAAATATATTTTATCATTTCCTTCTTTAGCTGAAAAAGAAGTTCTATGCGCTGCGTCTTTTGAAGCATCACATAATTCCTCTAAAGATATACCTAATTCTTCTGCTGATTCTACATAAAAATTTACAATCTTCTTTAATCGAGAAACAGCTTCTTCAATACTCTTGCCACATCCATAAATATCTAACTTAGGACAAGAAGCTATGTAGGATTCATTTCCTTCTTTAAATACTTCAACAACTAACTCCACAAAAATACCTCACTTTATTTTTCTTACTTTATATTTTTAGAGAAATATTTGCTTAACATTTATATCGTCATATGATCATCCCTTCTTTAAAAGTTTTTGTAAAAGATTCTTGAAAATATATTTAATATTGTGTATTATTCTAATTAAATCTAGTTCTTGTTTAAATTGATATTGTAGAGCTTTTAAGCTTACCATTAAATACCAAGTAATTTATTCATCAAGTCTTTATAAATATTAAATATTTGCAGCAGCATAAACAAATATAATGAAAAAATTATTTCTTAAAATAAAAGCTTATCTTACCATGCTACGGCCAGAAATTGCTATAATGGATCTAACATTACCTGCTGTTTGTTCCGTTCTTGCAACTTACACCACATCTTCCTCCACTCCTCAATTGCTCCCTTTTCTCTTAGCTATAATTGGTTCTTATTGTGCCACAGTAGCTTCTTATGTTGCTAATGATGTTATAGATATAGACATAGATACAATTAACCTTCCAGATAGACCTCTGCCTTCAGGAAAAATTAGCCGTAAAGAAGCTGTTATTTATTCTCTTTTTCTCTATTTAATAAGTTTAGTAATATTTTACAGATTAAACTTCTATGCTTTTCTAACTTTAGTTATAGCTATAATTACTATAACACTATACAGTGGCTATTTAAAAAGAAAGACTCCTTTTAGTTTTATACCCGTAGGCATTGCTTATGGTCTGGTTCCTATTATGGTCTGGTTGGTTTTTGTTAAATTAACTATTTCAGCTATCCTATTTGGTCTTATGATATGCATAACTGATTGGGGTTTTACTTTATCTGGAGTAAGCAGAGATGTGAAGGGAGATAGCCAAAAAGGAGCTCCTACCTTACCAGTTAGTTATGGAATAAAGATTACCTCAAAGTTTGTTTCTATCTGTTGGCTAATAGGAATAGCATTAAGCATAGTCATATACTACACAGCAAATTTAGGCTATATATATTTAATTACTTCTATACTCTCTGGCATTTGGCTACTATATAAATGTGTTAACTTTATAAAGTCTCCTCAACCAGAAGTAGGAGGAAATCTATTTTTGCAATCTGCAAAATATCGAAGTATCTTATTCTTAGCTTTAATTATTGACATTTGTATTAAATTAATCTAATACAAATAAAACTCTTTTATAAACTATAAAATTTAATCCTAATCTTCTAATTTCTTTGAAGCATTTATTTACAAGTTATTTATACTTAAATTTAAATCTAACTTATCTTAAATTAATTAAACAATAATTTGAAAGGAGAAATAAAATGTCCGTAACTGTTTTTGAAATGCCTGGCTTAAAGATTAAAGCTAAAGTAAGTGAAGGTAAAGTCAACTTATATCCTGAAGGCAAATTTTCCCCCCTGGGGAAAGTGGTAACTACTCCTATAAATGAATACTTTGGCGGTGAACGACCTCTTAAATATACTGATGAAGAAATAATTATTTCTGGTTGGATTCCTCCCCTTCCAAGCCGTGCCTTTACCAGACTCTTAAAAAGTGAAATAACCAGCAAAATGACTGGAAAAAGAATACCTCAACAAGTATCTATAGCGGTTACTGGAAAATGTCCCTGTGATTGTGTCTTTTGTTGCGCTAAAGGAATAATAACTGAACCCGAAATAACTACCAAAGAGATGAAAAGCATTATTGATCAAGCCATAAAAATGGGCACTCATTTATTAACCTTTGATGGAGGAGAGCCTTTGCTACGCAAAGACATCTATGATATCATTGCTTATGCCAGCAATACTCCTGCACATACAGTTATGTTCACTAATGGCCTTTATCTAACTAAAGAAGTAGCTTATAAGCTAAAAGAAGCTGGCTTAAATACCCTCCAAGTAAGCATTGACAGTCCTTACCAAGAAGAACATGATCAAATTAGAATTATGCCAGGTATTTTTGAAAAAGCTACCCAAGGAATTAAATATGCAGTAGAAGCTGGCTTAATTACTAGTATCTTTTATGTAGCTCGGCCAGAAAATTCTGATTTTAAAACTTTGTATGATCTATTAGCTTTAGGAAAAAAAGTAGGCGCTCATGAAGTTTCTATTTATGACATTATGGCTATAGGAAGGTGGCTTACCCATGAAGCAGAAACTTTAACTGATGAAGACCGAGCCAGAACTATTACTTTACATAAAGAAGTTAATCTTCCTGGAAAAGAAGGGCCAAAAGTTATGGCTTTTAGCTTTTTAGAAGGTGTAGAGCGTTTTGGTTGTATGGGCGGCCGTAAGTGGATGCATTTTACTCCAGCAGGAGATGGCATACCTTGCTCTTACACTCCTCTTTCTTTTGGAAATGTTAGAAACTACTCCCTAAAAGAAATTTGGAAAAATATGCAAGCTCATCCTGAAATTAAATCTGACTGCCGCTCTTGCATGGTTCAAGACAAAGAATTTAGAAAAAAATATATTTACCATATACCAGAAGGTGCCAAACTACCATATCCTATTCATAAAATTAAAGAAGCATGTCCAGTTTAACCACAGCGGTTATTAGGCAAAAGTAAATTGAGCATTTGCAACATCTTTACCAATAGAGCCAAACTAAAACTATACCAAAAATAAACCTCTCAAACAATATTAAGAACAGTTATACAATGCTTAAAAAAATATCAAATATCTTCACTTTAAAATATAACCCCACTAAAGAAACAGGCTTAGCTATTCTCTTATGGCTGGCTGTTACGGGAAGTATGAGAATTGCTTTTGCTTTCCCTGTATTTGAGGAAATCAGTATTTTTGTCTTCTGTTCTCTGTTAACCTACTTTATTTTAGGCATTGTTCTACCTGTAAGATTAATAAAAAATGTAGAAGAAATGGGCATTACAAAAGATAAATGGAAGATAAGTCTGCTTATAAGCATCATATTTTCTTCCTTTTTAATCATCTTCCCTTTATCTCATTGTCATTTCCCAAAGTCTTCTCAAATTTTTCGCTTAACTATTTTAGCTCTTTGTGGTTGTTTATTTGAAGCTGTATTCTTTAGAGGATATTTACAGACAAGGTTAGAAAAAGCATTTGGCATTATTCCTTCTATATTTTTAGCTTCTATATGCTATGCTCTTTATCATCTTTCATATCCAGGTTGGGAAAACTTAGCAGCTATTAGACTACTCTTTTTTGTAGGTATAATGTATTCTACGCTATTTTTATTTACTAGAAACATTCTCATCCTCTGGCCCCTTTCTATACCTCTGGGAGCCATGATTGATTTTTTTAATCATAGACTTGACATAACCGTTTATTCAACTATAGGATATCTTATCATTCTCTTAATAATGGTAATCTATATTTTTAAAATAATTGTAACTATTCACCATAAGCCTAAGTTTAAGAATTAGTATTTCTGAGCATTAATTGAAATTAGGAAAATATTTAATTTTTAAAAAAAAAGAAGAAATGAAAAATTAAGTATTTTCCGTTAAGATTTTAATTTGGCGAAG
>JASEGW010000079.1 GCA_030017825.1 bacterium
AAGTTTAATTTCTTCTCTTTAAAAATTAGATATTTTACGTTTTGTATTTTAATTTAGCGAAGAAATATTAATCCTTAAACTTAAAATAAAGAAACATATTCTTATGTCGAACTCAGGTTAAAATACTAAAAATAAACAATACTATCTTAAATAGGAGGAAACTATGCAAGTACTTTTAACTCAAGATGTTACAAGTCTTGGCAACATTGGAGATATTAAGGAAGTTCACAATGGTTATGCTCGTAACTTTCTCATTCCCCGCAAAATGGCCGTTATGGCTACAGCAACCAATATCCAGGGAGCTAAATCTATAAAAGACAAAATTCAAAGAACTGAAGATAAAAAGAAAAAAGATCTCTTATTGTTAGCAGAAAAACTAAATGCCACTTCTATTACCATAAGACGTCAAGCAGGTGAAAACGACAAACTTTTTGGTTCTGTTACTAATATTGATATTGCCAGTGCTTTGGCTGCTGAGGGTTTACCAATAAATAAAAAAGATATTTTATTAAAAGATCCTATAAAATCTTTAGGTATTTATACTATTTCTATTAGATTAACCTCAGAAATAAACTCCCAACTAAAAGTTTGGGTCATAAAAGAATAAATGGTTGGCTAAATTGTTACGAAGAAAGAGTTATTCATGGACAGCATTCATAAACTTCCACCTCAATCCATAGAAGCAGAAACATCAGTCTTAGGTGCTATGCTTTTGGACAAAAATGCCATATCAAGTGTTATTGAAGTTCTAAATGAAGATGCTTTTTATAAGGATGCTCATGCAAAAATTTACAAATCTATAATAAACTTATTTGATAAAAATGAACCTGTAGATTTAGTTACCTTAAGCGATAACTTAAAAAAAGAAGGAGTTTTAGAAGCTGTGGGAGGTGTTTCCTATTTAGCCACTATCTTAAATTCCGTTCCTACTGCAGCCAATATAGAACATTATGCTCAAATTGTACAAAATAAAGCAATTTCACGAAAATTAATTTCTACTTGTACGGAAATTATAAATTCTTCTTATGCTGAAACAGGAGAAGTAAATCAATTATTAGATAATGCAGAACAATTAATCTTCAATATAGTTTCTCGAAAAGTTTCCCATGACTTTGTTTCTGTAGCTGACATGCTTCATGATAGCTTTGAAACCATAGAAAAGTTATATGCTGACCGACATAACATTACTGGCGTTCCAAGTGGTTTTATAGACCTTGACAAAATTACCTCAGGCTTTCAACCCTCAGATTTAATAATTATTGCTGGACGACCTTCTATGGGAAAATCTAGTTTTTGCTTAAATATTGCTCAATATGTAGGAACTAAAGCTAAGATGCCTGTAGCTATCTTTAGCCTAGAAATGAGTAAAGATCAACTTGTACAACGATTATTATGCGCAGAAGCAAGAGTTAAATCAACAAATTTAAGATCCGGTTTTCTTCAGGAATCAGATTGGCCTAAACTGACCACCTCCGCAGGTATTTTATCCGAATCAAGTATTTTTATTGATGACACGCCCGGTATATCTATCTTAGAATTACGAACTAAATCCAGACGTATAAAAGCTAAATATAATATTGAGATGATTATAATTGATTATCTCCAATTAATGCAAGGTAGAAAAGGAATAGAAAATCGTCAACAAGAAATTTCTGAAATCTCTCGTTCTCTTAAAGCTTTAGCTCGAGAACTTTCTATTCCTATTGTCGCTCTATCCCAGCTAAGCCGAGCTGTAGAAGGAAGAAGTGACCGACGACCTCAGCTTTCAGATTTAAGAGAATCGGGCGCTATTGAACAAGATGCTGATTTAGTAGCTTTTATCTATCGACCAGAATACTATAATCCCACCCCTGAAAACGAAGGAATCGCAGAAATTATTATTGGTAAACATCGACATGGGCCTACAGAGAACTTTAAATTGGCTTTTATCAAAGAATATACTAAATTTGAAAATTTATCTACAGAAAGTATTTCTTATCATACTTAAAACGTAACTATTCAGCATAAACTTCGCACTAAGGAAATATGTTGTTACATTGAACATTGCTGAATAGTTATCTTAAAACTAACAGAAGACAGAAAGAAGCTATAGGTAATAAGTAAGATAGGAAAAAGACTATAAATCAGTTCTATACTCTTATTTTAGAGGTGGATCATTAAAAATTTTACCTTTTTTTGCGAATTAGGCAAAATGTCTATCTTAACTAAAGACATTGTTGCTCAGATATTTACTCGCCCTTTTCGTATTAGGCCTATTTTACATCAAATGGTGGTTGTGGGATTAAATACTCTCCCCATTGCTTCTATTATGGCTATTTTTACAGGAATGGTTTTAGCAGTTCAAACCTATTATCAATTTAGGCAATTTGACTTAGAAACATATATTGGAACCGTTGTGGGTCTTTCTATGACTAGAGAACTAGGTCCAGTACTTACAGCCATTATTGTGGCTGGTAGAATTGGTTCCTCAACTGCTGCTGAGATAGGAAGTATGAAGGTAACTGAACAAATAGATGCTTTACGCACCTTCGGAGTAAATCCTGTAAGATATTTAGCGACTCCTAGATTTATAGCTTTAGTAACCATGCTACCTTTTCTTACTATCTATACTGATTTTATTGGTATTTTAGGAGCCTATTCTATAAGTATTATAAAATTTCACATCCGCTCTAGTCTGTATATAGATAAAACTATTCATTTCCTAGATCCTCCCGATGTATTAAGCGGTTTAATAAAAGCTATTTTTTTTGGAGCTATCATTGCCATTGTAAGTTGCCATAAAGGTTTAACTTCCGGAGAAGGAGCTCAAGGAGTTGGAAGAGCTACAACTAACTCCGTTGTCCTATCATCAATACTTATCCTAATAATAGATTACTTTTTAACCATAATATTGCCCTAAGGTTATAACAAGAATTGGAATGCAGGATATTTTAGCTATGATGTGCTAAGCTGAAAAGCTTTACAATCTCAATTCGAACAAGAATAGGCCTTGCTTCTATATTATAACCTGAGTTCGACATAAGAATATGTTCCTTTATTTTAAGTTTAAGGGTTAATATTTTTGGTGCTAAATAAATAGGAAAATTTACATGATACAAATTAATAATCTTTGGAAGAGCTTTGATGGCAACCAAGTTTTAAGGGGAATCAATCTCAATATTATACAAGGTGAAACTATGGTCATTATTGGACAGAGTGGATGTGGTAAAAGTGTACTACTAAAACATATTATAGGACTGTTAAAGCCAGATCATGGTTCTATAAATGTCTTTAATGAAGAAATTACTAAACTATCAGATAAAAATTTATATAAAATTCAGAAAAGATTTGGCATGTTGTTTCAAAGTGCAGCTTTATTTGATTCTTTAACTATAGCCGAAAACGTGGGCTTTTTTTTATATGAACATAGCGATTTAAATAATGACGAAATTATGAAAATAGTGAACAAAAACTTACACATGGTAGGTTTACATAATATTGAGTCCCTATATCCAGCATCCTTAAGCGGAGGTATGAAGAAAAGAGTAGCCTTGGCTCGAGCCATCTCAACCAATCCTGATGTTATTCTTTATGATGAACCTACTACTGGAATAGATCCAATAATGGCCGCTATTATAAATAATCTAATTATCCGTATGCAAAAAGAATTGAAGGTAACATCTATAGCTGTAACCCATGATATGACTAGTGCTTATAAAATCGCAGATCGTATTGCTATGCTTTATCAAGGAAAAATTATCGAGATAGGAACACCAGAAGAAATTAAGCAAACTCAAAATGAAACGGTAAAACAATTCATTTTAGGTAACGCTGAGGGTCCAATTTATAGTAAGTTTGAAGATAACATTTGACATGTCAGTATTTTTCAAGTATATTATTAATTGGACATTCATTTTATTTTTAACGTCTAATTAATTTTACTAATTATTTTCTTAGGAAAGCTTCATGGGTAACCATAAAAAATCCTATACTGAATTAAAAGTAGGCATCTTTACTCTTTTTGGACTCCTTATTCTTATCTTTATCATAATTAGTATTGGCGATTTTCATATATATCAAAAAGGGTATACAATCAATATTTTATTTAATAAAATAGAAGGGTTAGAAATTGCTTCTCCTATTAGACTCTCTGGTATGGAAGTTGGAGAAGTAAAAGAAATAATAGTAGATACTAACAAGATAAGAGTAGTTGCCTGGGTTAGAAGTGATGCTCCTATTAGGGCAGATTCTCAAATTACTATTAATTCTTTAGGAATTATTGGGGAAAAATATATTGATATTACTCGTGGTTCACCATCTGCAAGATTGTTAAAAAATGAAGATACCATTGTTGGCATAGACCCTGTTAGCGTAGGAAGCCTTCTTTTTAAAACAGAAGAGGTTATCTTAAGTTTAGAAAGAGCTACGGGGAGAATTGAAGAAATACTGCAAGGTTCTGTGAACAAGTTAGATATTAACAAAATTGTCAAAACAACTTCAAGCATTCTAAATAATACCAATACCATTATTACGGAAAATAGACAAAATATTAAAAAAACTTTTACAAATCTAGATAATTCTTTTATAAATCTAAATAATTCTTTAAATGCTTTGGCAAACGCTGCAAAAACTACTTCAAACACAATTAGACATATTGAAAAAAATATAGATAACTTATTTAAGGACAATGCAGGCAACATTAAAACAGCTTGTGCTAAATTTAAAGATACTTCTGTCCTCCTAATGAAAAAAATCTTAAGTATTTCTACAAATTTAGAAAAAGTAATCAATAGTATAGATCAAAATTTAGCAAAAACAATCAATAATATAGATCAAAATTTAGCAAAAGTAACCAATAATATGGATCAAAATTTAGCAAAAGTAACCAATAATATAGATCAGCTTATCGACAAAAATAAAGGTAATTTAAATACTACTTTAAAAAATTACGAGAAATCCTCTTTACAGCTTATCGAAATATCCAATTCTTTAAAAAGTGTTATTAGTGAAATAGAAAAAGGCAAAGGTCTTTTGGGTAAAATTAGCAAAGATGATAAAGTAGCTGCAAATCTTGAGGAAATTATTTATAACCTAAATGAGCTTTCAAAAGATATTAAGAACCATCCTTGGAAATTATTAAGAAAATAGAGGACTTATTTGGGTTCTAAAAATCAAGTAGCTTATTTTTGTCAAGAATGTGGTTATGAAAACCCTAGATGGTTGGGAAAATGCCCAAGCTGCCAAAGCTGGAATACTTTAGTAGAAGAAGTTAAAAATTTTTCCACATTAGCTCATACCACCTCACCTATCTCTACTCCACAATATTTATATGATATTAACCCTTCTTCGTGTAATCGTTTATCAACTAATATCTTAGAGTTTGATCGCACTTTGGGTGGTGGAATTGTTAAGGGATCTTTAGTTCTTATCGGAGGAGATCCCGGTATTGGCAAATCAACCTTACTTCTTCAAGTCAGCCAGGCTATTTGCAACCAACATGGAGAAGTCTTATACATTTCTGGCGAAGAATCCATAGGGCAAATAAAAATCCGAGCTGACCGACTAAATATCTCCTGTAAAAATCTTTCTATTTATTGCGAAAACAACCTTACGGCCATATTAGAACAAATAAATAAGCTTAACCCCCAATTAGTAATTATCGATTCCATTCAAACTGTCTTTATTCCTGAGCTGTCTAGTTCCTTAGGAAGCATTAGTCAAGTAAGAGAATCCACTTCCAAGCTCTTATTTCAAGCTAAAAACAAAGATATACCTATTTTTTTAATTGGTCATGTTACTAAAGAAGGAGCTATTGCTGGGCCTCGAGTATTAGAGCATATTGTCGATGTAGTCTTATACTTAGAAGGAGAAGAACATTATTTCTATAGAATCTTGCGTTCTGTAAAAAATCGTTTTGGTTCTACTAATGAAATAGGCATTTTTGAAATGCAAGAGAGTGGACTTATGGAAGTATCAAATCCATCCCAGCTATTTCTAACTGACCATTGTGAAAATTCCCCTGGCTCTACTATCACCCCTACTATTGAAGGTAGTCGTTGTATCTTGGTAGAACTACAATCTTTAGTAACTAACAGCAACTATAATTTACCGCGAAGAGATGTTTTAGGTTTTAATTTTAATCGACTTCATCTTTTAGTCGCCGTCTTAGAAAAAAAGATAGGGATAAATTTATCTACTTCTGATGTCTTTGTAAACCTGGCTGGTGGGCTAAAAATCAACGAACCTGCTGCTGATTTAGGTATTGCTTGTTCTATTGTTTCTAGCTTTAAAAACATTCCCATTGATTCCCAAACAATAATCTTAGGTGAAGTGGGACTTACTGGAGAAGTCAGGAGAGTTGGACAGGCTGAAAAAAGAATTAAAGAAGCTATTAAATTAGGCTTTAAAAACTGCTTGCTGCCAGCCTCTAATGTAAATACTCTACCGTCTTCTCTTTCTATTAATCTAATGGGTGTAAAAACTATAAATGAAGCTATAAACTCACTATTTTAGCCTAAAGTATTTTGGTTAATAGTGGGTATAGCAGAAAATTCTGCGATTTTTTAATTAGTTACGACCTAACCCAACTTTACCAGTTTTCCATCAAAAATAGGTAAAAAATGGCTTTTTTGGGAATGGTAAGAGTCGTAATCTGCTATATTTTTTGTATGTTTATTAAGGAAATAAAAAAGAAAAACAAGAGATACAGCAAAGTATTTACCTATCATAGGCTTATGGAATCTTACAGGACAGGCTTAGGTCCCAGGCAAAGAACTATACTGGAGTTGGGAAAACTTGACCTACTAAAAGATCAATGGAAATTACTGGCTGACTGTATTGAAAACAAACTAACAGGTCAACAATCTTTACTTGTAGTTAATGCTCATATTGAAGGGCTATCGCTTCATTAGACTTACTGCGAAATAACAGCAATAGATACAAAAAAGCTTATAGATGCC
>JASEGW010000007.1 GCA_030017825.1 bacterium
GCATCTATAAGCTTTTTTGTATCTATTGCTGTTATTTCGCAGTAAGTCTAATATACATATATACATAAAATTATTTTAATTTAACCTTAACCTTAATTTTATAGACTCAAATCTTGCGAATAAATCATAGAAATACAATGCCCTGGATCAAAAGCTTAAAATTTAAGGAGTTAGGAATTAGAGATAAAAGCTTAAGAATAAAAGAGTTGGGATAAATTTAAAACTTATTAAACCAAAAACTTTTAACTTTTTATTATAACCTGCAACTCCATGGTTCTATAAATTCATTTTTTTGTGTTTATTTAAAAAATCTTATGAATTAAACTATAAAAAGAATAAAGGAGACTATTTTGGCAAAGAGTGTCATAGAACTAAAAAAAATAGCAAGAAAAATAAGAGTATTAATAATTAAAATGCTCACTGAAGCAGGGTCGGGCCATCCTGGGGGTTCTCTCTCTATAGCTGATATTATCACAGCTTTATACTTTGAGATAATGAATCACGATCCTAAAAACCCTAAGTGGCCCCAAAGAGACCGTTTTATCTTATCCAAAGGACACTGCGTTCCAGCTCAATATGCTGCTTTAGCCCTATGCGGATATTTTGATGAAGAATTACTTATGACTCTTAGAAAATTTAACAGCCCATTACAAGGTCATCCAGATATGACCCGCACCACTGGATTAGAAATATCTTCTGGCTCTTTAGGGCAAGGCCTCTCTGTAGGTTGCGGCATGGCTATTGCTGGTAAATACGACCAGAAAGATTATCGAGTCTATGTAGCTATGGGTGATGGGGAAATTCAGGAAGGTCAAGTTTGGGAAGCAGCAATGAGCGCTGCTCATTACAAATTAGATAATTTATGCGCTTTTATAGACTATAATAAACTTCAAATAGATGGAAAAGTAGAAGATATTATGAATGTAAGTCCACTTCAAAGCAAATGGACTGCTTTTGGATGGAATGTTTTAGAAATAGATGGAAACAATATGGAAGAAATACTAAATGCTTGCTATAAGGCAAAAAATACTAAGGATAATCCTACAGTTATTATTGCTCATACTACAAAAGGAAAAGGAGTATCTTTTATGGAAGGGGTAGTAGGTTTTCATGGAGTAGCTCCTACTAAGGAAGAATGCGAAAAAGCTCTAAAAGAACTTCAAGAGGAGGTAATATAGTGAACGATAAAGTAGCTACTAGAGACGCATATGGAAAAACCTTGCAAAAATTAGCTCCTAAAAATCCAAATATAATAGTATTAGATGCAGATTGCTCCTCTTCAACTCGTACTTCTTGGCTAGCCAAAGAATGCCCCCAACAATTCTTTAATTTTGGTATTGCTGAAGCCAATATGATAGGAGCTGCTGCAGGATTAGCTACTTGTAACAAAATTGTTTTTACTAGCACTTTTGCTATTTTTGGAAGCGCTCGTTGTTTTGAACAAATCAGAGATTCTGTCTGCTGGCCAAATTTAAATGTAAAGATAGTAGTAACTCATGCAGGTTTATCTGTGGGTGAAGATGGCGCCTCTCATCAAGCCATAGAAGATATTTCTCTTATTAGAACTTTGCCTAATATTACAATTATTGTTCCTGCAGATGGCATTGAAACTGAAAAAGTTATTGCAAAAGCAGCTGAAACTTATGGCCCTTTTTATATTCGATTAGGTAGAGCTAAATTTCCTATAATTTTAAGTAAAGATTACAAGTTTCAGATTGGAAAAGCTGTTACTTTAAGAGAAGGATGCGATGCAACTATTATTGCTAATGGACTTATGATTTCCGAATCTATTAAGGCTGCAGAAATTCTGGAAAAAAAAGGCATCTCTGTACGCATTATTAATATGAGCACTATCAAGCCCATTGATAAAGAAGCTATTATTAAAGCAGCTAAAGAAACTGGAGCTATCATTACTGCAGAAGAACACACTATTTTAGGAGGATTAGGGGGAGCAGTTGCCGAAGTATTGGTAGAAAATTTTCCTGTTCCCATGAAAAGAATTGGAGTAGCAGATTTTTTTGGATTCTCAGCTACTCCTGATGAGTTGTTAGAATACTTTCATATGACTGGACAGGATATTGCTCAAGCTGTTAAGGAAACTATAGATAAAAAATAATTTTTTCATTAATAAATAGCATGATTCAACTATACGACATTTTTAAGAGCTTTGATCATCTTACTCCAGCTTTAACTAAAATAAGCATTAAGTTTAACAGTGGAGAATTTGTCATAATTTACGGACCCTCTGGAGCTGGAAAAACTACTTTACTAAAACTTATTTATCGAGATCTCCTTCCAGAAAAAGGCTCTTTACTTTTTAACGGAGAAAATATTGTTAAAATGCCTATTCGAAAAATCCCCTATTACCGTCGTAATATAGGATTTATATTCCAAGATACTAAGCTCATAAGCAATAAAACAATATTTGATAATATTTCTATTATGCTTCGTATTTGTGAACTTCCAGAAGAAGAAGTATATCGAAAAACTAATAATATACTAAGTTTTATGAATTTAAGCCACAAAAAGTCTTTATTTCCTTATCAATTATCTCAAGGAGAGCAACAAAAAATTGCTATTGCTCGAAGTATTGTAAATGGACCTAAGTTGTTATTAGCAGATGAACCTGTATTAGATTTAGATAGAGAATTGACCGTTGAAATAATGAACTTATTTCATAATATAAATAAAAATGGAACTACTATTTTATTTGTCACCAATCAAGAAACTCTAGTAGAAAAATATATTCATCTTCCAAATAAAATAGTACAATTAGAAAATGGTAAGATACAGAAAATTCAAACAAGTAATTAGAAAAAGACAAAGCTCTGGAGCTTTAAAATATCAATTACTAGAAGCAATTAAAAATATCAATCGTTATAAATTCGTAAATCTATCTTCTTTGATAAGTATTATCATTATATTCTTCATACTAAGTAGTTTTTTGCTTTTTATGGCTAATATAAATAAATTCGTTTCTAGTTTATCTTCCAAAGCATCTATGGTAGTTTATTTAAAAAAAAGCTTAAATAAAGGGGTTTTGGAAAATTTATCTAAAAAGATTTTGACTATTAGAGGGGTTAAAGAATTAAAGTATGTTTCTGAAGAAGAAGCTTTAAGTGATATGAAAAACACATTAGGAAAGAATGCTATCATTTTCAATGCACTTTTAAAAAACCCCTTACCTGCATCTTTAGAAATAAGATTAGAAAAAGTAGGAAAATCTAAATTAAAAGATAAGAGAGCAGTAGCTAGAATTGCAACCTTAATTAGCAATATGACCGGAGTAGATGAAGTAGATTATGGCTATAAAATTATTGATATTATAATAAAAGCAGTAAATATTATTAGGATAACTTTTATAGGGGTGCTTTTAATTCTTTCTTTCTTTACTATTCTACTTTTAACTAATACTTTAAAATTGACTCTTTTAGCACGTAAAAATGAAATTGATATTATGAAACTAATTGGAGCAACAAATTGGTATATTCGTTTTCCTTTTTTAATCGAAGGAGTTGCTCTTAGCTCTTTAGGTTGTGTATTATCTTTAGGTTTGCTCTGGATTCTCTTTAATATTATTTTACAAAGATTAGAAATATATGCTTTGATTTCTCCTGCTTTAGTATTCTTGTCTTGGAAATATTGTTTTGGAGTATTAATGTTTAGCTTGTTTTTTGGTTTTATCTCAAGCTACATAGCTCTTTATAGTTTGTTTAGACAAAGATGACTATAAAGACAAAAAACAGAAGCCAGAAAACAGAATACAGAAGACAGAAATTAATTTTTTTCTTTATATTAATTATTTTTTTCTTTTTTTACCATAATAGTTTTTGCTTCAATATTCAAACTAGAGAATTTGATAAGCAAATAATTAAGGAGGAAAAACATCTTAGAAAGATAAAAGAAGACATTCAAAAAAAAACCAAAACTATTGGTAAGTTAAAAAGAGAAGAAGAAACAATCATTTCTCAATTGGATGGGATTAAAAAAGAATTAGCTGAGAGTAAAAATAATCTATGGCATTTAGAAAAAAACATAAATGCTAAAAATATAGAAATTAAAAAGACTGAAAAAAAGATAGTAGAAGCAAGCTATAAGTTAAATGTTTACAGTAAAGACCTCTCTTGCTTACTGGAAAATATGTATAAATATAAGAATCGAGGATATTTGGAATACATAATTAGCGCAGAAAACTTATGTGATTTTATTAGGAGATATAAATTTTTAACTATTTTAGCTACAAGTTATGCTCAACTTGTAAAAAACATTGACTATCAAAAAAAGATTATCATAAATGAAAATAATATTTTAAATAATAGCTTTAAAAAACTTAAATCTTTAAAAAAGGATGAGAGTGAAACTCATGAAAATAAATTAAGAAAAGAAGAAGAGAAAAAAAGCCTATTAGCTAAGGTTATAAACAATAAAAACTTTTACTTAAAGGAGATCGAAGACTTAAAAGAATCTTCTTTGCGTATTACAAAATTAATTAATAATTTAGAAATACAAAAAAATAAAGTAGAGAAAGCTTCTGTTTTATCAAAAGCAAAATTTCAATCTGATCAAGGTGGTTTAAATTGGCCTGTAAATTCTCGAAATATTTTACGAAAATTTGGAAAAAATAAACATGAAAAATTTAATGCTTTTGTTTTTAATAAAGGAATTGACATCGGTGTAGAGTCAAAAACTAATGTATTTTGCATTAAAGCAGGAAAGGTAGTTTTTGCTGATTGGTTTAGGGGATACGGTCAAATGGTAATGATAGACCATGACGGGGGTTATTATACTTTATATAGCAATTTAGATCATATTTCGACAAGCAATGGAAGTATTGTTAGTAAAATATCTCCTATAGGCATTATTCAAGATAATTCGTATTTACACTTTGAAATAAGAATAAATGGAAATCCAGTAGATCCTCTACTATGGTTAAAAGAATAAAGAAAGGACATTTTATGATTTTCTTTAGAAAGAAAACTTTTATCTTAGCTTTTATCTTAATTTTAAGCTTATGTATTGACATCCAAATAACAAACTCTGAAGATAAAAAGCTTACTACTTATCAAGGACTAAGGTTATTTAGCCAAGCTTTGAATCTTATCAAGCATAACTATGTAGAACCTAATAAAATAGATGATGAAAAATTAATTTATGGAGCTATAGAAGGATTGATAAAAACATTAGATGACCCTTATACCCATTTTCTAAGTCCTAGTGTGTACAAAGAAATGAAAGTAGAGACTTCTGGAAAATTCGGAGGACTGGGAATTGTAATCAGCATCAAAGATGATAAGCTTACGGTAATTTCTCCTATAGAAGATACTCCAGCGCATAAAATAGGTATACAAGCAGGAGATATTATTACAAAAATAGAAGGTGACTCTACTAAAGGAATTACGCTTCATGAATCAGTGCGCAAGCTTAGAGGATGTAAAGGAACAGAAGTAACTATCACTATTCAAAGAGAAGACGAGGATAAACCTATTGATTTTACTATAACTAGAGATATTATAAAAATAGATAGTGTAAAATCTGCTATCATACGAAATAAAGTAGCTTACATTAGAATTGCAACCTTTAACCAAAATACTCCAACTGAGTTAGATAAAGAAATAAGAAAAATTAAAAAGTATAAAAATCTCTCAGGAATTATCTTAGACTTAAGAAATAACCCTGGTGGATTGCTTAATTCAGCAGTAGATGTTTCTAATTGCTTTATCAAGGAAGGAGTAATTGTATCCACTAAAGGAAGATATTCTCGTGATAACCAAGTATATCTTTCTAAAAACCATAGGCTTTCTCTAAAAGATTCACCCTTAGTGGTCTTGATAAACGAAGGAAGCGCTAGTGGATCAGAAATTGTAGCTGGTGCTATTCAAGATAGTAAACGAGGAACTCTAATAGGTAAAAAAAGTTTTGGTAAGGGTTCAGTACAAACTATTTTTCCTTTAGCCCATGAAACTGGAATTGCTTTAACCACTGCCAAATACTATGCACCTTCTGGTCGTTCTATTCATGACGAAGGTATTGCTCCAGATAAAGAAGTAGAATATTCTAAGTATTCTAAAGAGGATCTAAAAGCAATTTTTGAACTACGGCAAAAAGATGTTATTAAAAAATTTGTTAAAGAACATAAAGATTACACTCAAGAAGATATTAAAGATTTATTGAAAAAAATAGAAGAAAAAAAAATTTCCTTAAAAAAAGAAATAGTTCTTAAAGAAATCAAAAAAGAGAAATACTATTTAAGCCTAAAGAAAAAGCCTATTTATGACCTTGATATTGATAATCAATTAAAGGTAGCTCTTGATATGCTCGTGAAGAATTAAAAGTAAGTTTCTAATTCTTTGTCAAAAGGAGATGTTTTGAAAAAAAAGAATAAGAAGAAGAATAATAATAAAAAGAAAGAATCGACTAAAAGACTTATTATTTATTTAACAATACTAATAGTCTTATTGATTTCCATTATTGGTTTTCTTTATTATTTAAAAGAAAAAAGAGGAGTATTAATTCTTACTAATAAAAAATTATTAGAAATATCTCAAGACATTGAAAACGTTTTAGACAAAGATTTAAAAAGCATAAGTTTTACAAGAAAGTATACTCAAAGCACACGCTATGAAAATAAAAGAAAAGACAGTCTAGAGTGGAACTTATGTATTAAGGAGATAACTATACCCGAGAACATCCCCATTGTTAAATGTCAAGAATTAATTTATGCTTCAATAGGAAAAACAAAAGGAAAAATATTAAATTTTTCCAAAAAAGAAAATAAAGAATATTTTCTTTTAGTTTTTGATATTGGAATTTTAAAGTATCAAACTCACAAAATTACTCTATTAAAAAAGAGAATCCCTAAAATAAAAAAGAGAATCCCTAAAATTGCTATTATTATTGATGATGTAGGAAACAATTTAAACTCTGATTTATTTAAATTAAATAAAAATATAACTTTGTCTATTTTGCCTTTTTTGCCAAGAAGCCATGAATGTGCTCAACTTGGCCATGAAAAAAGATTTGAGTTGATGCTCCATCTTCCCATGGAGTTTCATGGTTATTCTTCTTCAAGAAAAAATCTTGGAAAAGGAGCAATACTTGTAGACATATCTTTAGAAGAGGTTTCTAAAAGAACAGAGTATGCCTTAAAAAGTCTTCCTTATATTAAAGGGGTAAACAACCATATGGGTTCAAAGGCTACTGAAAATGAAAAAATTATGAATGCAGTATTAAAAAAGATAAAAGACTATAATCTATATTTTATAGATAGTTTAACTTCTAATTATTCTGTGGCTTCTAAAGTAGCTCATAAATGTAATGTTCCTTGTGCTACTCGAAATATATTTATTGACAATAGTCGTGAGATGGAAAGCATTAAAAAACAGATCAATGAGCTTATCAGAATAGCTAAATTAAAAGGAAGCGCTATAGGAATTGGACACGTTCAATCAAAAAATACTCTTTTAGCTTTAAAAAGTATTGACTCTTTGCTAAAAAGAGAAGATGTGCAATTGGTTCCTGCTTCTATGTTGGTAAAATGAGGATATACTATGTTACAATTTGGTTTAAAATCTGCTATAGGATTAGATATTAGTCCAAACTCTGTAAAACTAGTAGAACTAAAGAAAGTAAAAGATAAAATATTCCTCCTGAATATTGGCAAAGCAAACATTTCAAGGCCAATAGTCCCAGAAGAAGAAAAAGCAAGTAAGTTAGATGAAGAAAATACTATTTCAGCTATCCACAACATTCTTGAAAAATGCAAAATTAAGAGCAAAAATATCATTGCCTCTATTTCTAGTGGTGATTATGTTGTAGTTAAACATATAAAAATGCCTGTTGCATCAGAAAAAGAACTTAGGGAAAGCATTAAATATGAAGCAGATGATTATATTCCCTTTGAAATTGATGAAGTAGAAATCGATTTTGAAATTACTGGCGAAGTTCTCGAACATAATGAAACTCTTATGGAAGTACTATTAGTAGCAGCAAAAAAGGATGTTGTTAATCAATGTGAGGAAATGATAAAGAAAATTGGTTTTAAAACCGAAATAATTAGTGTTGATACTTTTGCTTTAGAAGATGCTCTTTCTTTTCAGGAAGAGATTAGTGGTGATGAAGCAATAGCTTTAATAGATATTGGATCAAAAATTACTAGTATAAACATTATCGAAAAGGGTAACTCCAACTTTATTCGGGTAATTCACTTAGGAGGTAATGATTTTACCGAAGCCATAGCTAATACCTGTGGACTAAGTATTGAGGAAGCTGAAAACCTAAAAATTTCTAAAGGCAAAGCTTCTTCCCCTATAGAAAGTCCAGAGGTAGCAGCTATGAATATTTCTATAATTACTAAAACTGAGGATGAGTCTACATTTTTGGTCAACTCAGTTATAGATTCCGTATCTACTAGACTTATGAACGAAATTACCCGTTCTTTTTCTTATTATTATACTCAACTACAAAAAGGAAAGATAGAACGAATAGTTTTATGTGGAGGAGGTGCTAAACTTACTAACATTAATGACTATTTAGCTAATGGACTAGGAATACCTGTAAATAATATTAATCTATTTGCTAAAACAGAAATTGATCCTAACCACATAAAAGATAATATGGTTCATCTTCAAGATCCCCTTTATGCGGTAAGTTTTGGTTTAGCCTTAAGAGGATTGAATTTATGACCAGAATTAATTTATTAATAAATAAATTAATTGAAAGAAGAAAAAAGAAAAGATTTATCATCTTCATAATAACTACTATAATAGTTGTTCTCACTTCTACTTTAAGCATTTATTTCGTAAAATTATGGCAATATAAAGGAATAAAACAAGATTTAGATTTGGTAGAAGAGCAATTATTAGATATAGAAGAAGTGATCTCTAAAACAGAATCCTTAAAAAAAGAAAAGGAGTTAATGAAGAAAAGAATAGATATTATTAAAAATCTCTTGAAGGATCAGATGATCTGGGCTCAAATATTAGGAGAAATAAATAAGTCTATCCCTTCTGGTGTATGGTTGCAAAATTTTACTTTTGAAGAAAGTAGATTAAGCTTAAAAGGAAGCTCTTTTGGAAACTACCCTATTGCCAATTTGATGATTAATTTAAGTAAATCCTATCTTTTTACAGAAGTAAGCTTAATAAGCATTGACAAAGTTACTAAAAGTGAAAAAAAATATCATAATTTTCACATTATATTTAAACTAACCTGAGTTCGACATAAGAATATGTTCCTTTATTTTATATTTAAATCGAACTCAGGTTAAATAAGAAAGTTAAGGTAAACCACATGTTAAAAAATAAAAAAGTAAACTTAATAATCTTCCTCGTTATTTTTGCTACAATTTCCATATCTTCTTGCGGTAAACTTGATCATTACAAAACACCTGTTTATTTAAATATTATCAATGCTGTGGGCATAAATCCTGCTAACAAATCTACCGGTCCAAATGTATTTCTCTATTACAAACCAGCTGGACAAATATATTATAATATGACAGCCCAATTTAACTTGGAGACAATTAGCGTTTATGAGCCAGCTTTAGACTCTATGAAACCTAAGGGAGTAACACTAAATAAAATTGTTATGGATTATTACAAAGAAGATAATAATGTCAATTTTAATAATCCTTCTTTCACTATTACTGAGTATGTAAGTTTATTTGTTCCAGTAACTGAAAAAGAAAAAACAACTACCACTTCCAGTGTTAGAATGCAAGCAGAAGAAGGAGATGAAAAAAAGGGAGTCACCTATAGTTTGGTCGTAGGCGATAAAGGCCCAAATAGGTTATTTCCTTCCCAATGGACATCTCCTAGAGATAGCGTATTTTATTGGATACTAAGATGCACGCTTTACGCTACTGATGAAAGAGGCAATGAAGTTACAGCAAAACAATATTTATACTTAAATTGTAACCCTGTAGTGTACGAAGAAGAAAAGTAATAAAATATGTTTAACTTAACCAAAAAACAACAATATGTTTTAGCTGCTTTCACTTTCCCCATCATGTTTTGTGTAATTTTCTATATGTATGTTTATGCTCCTTTATCTTCAGAAATAGAGAATTTAGAAAAAACATTTGCTCAAAAAAAAGAAGACTTAGAAAAAGGTAAACTAACAGCCAGTAAAATGGATGTCTTAAAAGGAGAACATGACAGATTAAAAATTGAGCTTTCTTATATTGAAGAAAGATTGCCTCGAAAACAAGAAATGCCTAGTTTATTAAAACAAGTAACTATCATGGGGAAAAGTTCAGGAGTAGAGTTTACAACTTTTAAACCTTTAAGCACTAAAAAAGAAGATTACTATGAAATATTGCCTATTGAAGTAACTATAGAAGGAACTTATCATAGGCTAGGAAAGTTTCTAAGCGAGATTGCAAGTTTGCCTCGAATCATAACTCCTAAAATTAAAGAAATTACTGCTTATACTGAATTTGGCGAAGAAGAAGAAAAAGAAGAAGAAGAAACGGAAATTTCTCAAGAGTCTGCAGTAGATATGGCTCTAAAAGGAGATTTTAGCAATGAAGAAAAAGAGGCACCTAAAATAAAAAAGTCTTCTTATACCATAACCACAAAATTAATGATGAAAACTTATATTTTTCGAGAAAAGAAAAAGGTAAAAACTGAGAAAGGGAAAAAAGAAGATGAAGGAGAAGAAGTGCCTCCTGATATTTTAGAAGAACCAACAGAAGAAGAAAAATATTTTTAAGATTATGTTAAAAAGAATTATTTTAACCATAATACTATCTTTAGGGTTTTTTAGCTGCATTTCTAAAGAAGAAATAGAAGAACTAGAAGAAGTAACCTCTCATGTTACCCCTAAAGTAGAAAAACTACTTCCTCAATTAAAAGCAGAAATAAAGGAAATAAAACCTGTATTCTATACTTATCAATCCTATGGAAAAAGAGATCCCTTTGTTCCCTTAATTCAAAAAATATACACTGCAGAAACGCCTTTAAAAAAAGATGGGGAAGAAAGAATAAGTCTTGATCTTAAAAATATTCATCTTATAGGAATAATTAGAGATAAAGAAAATAGCATGGCCCTACTTTGCGACCATAAAGAAAATGGTTATATATTAAAGCAAGGCTCCATTTATGACGATATAGGTAATAAATTAAAAGAAATTAAAGGAATAGTAAAAGAAGATTATGTAATTTTGGAGCAAAATAAAAAGTCACATACCATTACTTTATCTAGTTATGTAAAGGAAGAAGAAAAATCCTCTGAAAATAAAAATATAAGAATTAAATAAATAAGAGAATCTATAAGAAGAAGGGAAGTTTTAGTTTTGAAACATAAGCATTTAAATCTCTTTGTAAAATATATAGTATCTTTATTGGTAATTACCTTTTTATTATCTTTAATAGTTGGAGTAAATGCAGAAATAAAGACAAAACAGAGAAAGGCTACTCCTATTGAAACTTCTGTCCAAGAATACTCTCTACAAGAATACTCTCTAAAAGATATAAAAATAGTGGAAAATAAAGATACTATTGACATAATTTTAGAAAACTCTCACACTCCTCAATATGTTACCTTTCCACTCTCAGATACGCCTCGTATAGTAGTAAATGTAGTAAATGCTACCTATAATTGTCCTAAAAATAAAATTATAGTAAATAAGAATCATATTATCTGTATTCGATCTTCTCAATTTCAACTTAAACCTTTTAAGATTTCTCGAGTAGTTATTGACCTAGATAGAAAATTAAAATACCAGGTATCTTCCAAAGATAATAATATCTTTTTATCTTTTAAGAAAAACGATTTCTTAGAACCGAAGGAAATAAATTCTATTGACATCAAAAAAAATGAAGATTGGGTATTAGCAAAAATTACTGCTTTTAAAGATGTGCAATACAAAACTTTTACCCTAGCGGACCCAGAAAAGATTGTTCTGGATTTAAAAGAAGCAACTTTAAATCTAAAACAGAAAGAAGTTAAAATTGGCAAGCTAAATATAGACAAAGTTCGTCTCTCTCAATATCAAGATAAAGAGGAAAAAATTGTCAGAGTAGTATTTGACTTAACAAAGAAAGTTCCTTATAAAGTCAAAAAAACAGATAATATAATTAGAATCCTTTTCGGAAATATTAATGAAGAAGAAGTTAATGAAGCTGAAGAAGAAAAAGTAGAAGTTGTTCAAAAATTTCCAAAAGTTGCAAAAGAAAAGATCGCTTTGCCAGAAGCAGTTAAAATAAAAACATCTAAAGAAAAAGAGCCTATTTCCATTGAATCAAAAATAACCAAAAAAGAAGAAACAACCTCGCCAGAAATAGGGAAAAAGATAGATACAAAGAAAGTAGTTGAAAAAGAAGGTGAAAAAGTACAAATTAGAGGAGAGCTTAAGAAAAAAGATAAAGAGATTGAAGCGATTGAAGCAAAAGAAGAAATTAAAGAAGCTACGAAAAAGGAGCTCTTCGGAGAAAAAATTAAAAAAAGAATTTTTCGTAAAAGTGAAGTTGATTCTGATGATGTTTTAATATCTATGGATTTTAGAAATGCTAATATTATTGATGTTTTGAGAATTATTTCTTATAAAACAGGTGTTAATATTGTCCCTAGCAAAGATGTTAAAGGTAAGATTACCATTAAATTAGATAATGTTTCTTGGAAAAATGCATTATCTGTACTTTTGCAAGCCTATGGATATGGTTATGTAGAAGAAGGAAGCATTATTCGTATAGATTCTAAAGACAAACTTTTAAAAGAAACAGTTGTTACTAATATTTTCATGCTTTCTTATGCTGATGCTAAAATGCTATCTAGTTCCTTAAAGAACATGCTAACTCCAGGAATTGGTACTATTAATGTTGATACCCGAGTTAATGCTGTAATTATTACTGATAATTATAAAGTCATAGATGGATTAAGAAATATTATTAAGAAGCTTGATACCCGAACTGCTCAAGTTCTAATAGAAGCCAAAATAGTAGAAGTTACTCTCTCTGATGAAGAAAGATTAGGAATTCAATGGAATGTGAAACCATTGGGTTTAAAGGAAAATATTTCTGGTGAAGCTGGAGTAGAATTCTCTACTGATAATCCTGGCACTAAAGAGAGGGGATATGTAAACATAGGCACTATTCAAAAGGGCTTTAATGTTAATGCACAAATTTCTGCTTTACTTCAAGAAGGAAAATTAGATGTTCTATCGAATCCTCGTATTGTTGTTTTAAATGGTCAAGAAGCCAAAATTATTGCTGGAGAAGATATTCCTTATAAAACTACCACTATGGGCGAAGGTGGCACTTCTTCAGAACAGGTATCTTTCAGAGAGGTAGGTATAAAACTAGTAGTTACCCCAACTATTAATCCTAACGGATATATCACTTTAAAAATTCATCCTGAAGTTTCTGATGTAAAAGAATGGAAATATGAAATGCCTATAATTTCTAAAAGAGAAAGTGATTCCTTGATTTTGGTAAAAGATCGTGAAACAATAGTAGTAGGCGGCTTAATAAAAGATAAAAAGATTACTACCAAGTATGGCGTTCCCTACCTTAGAAAAATTCCTATTTTAGGACATTTATTTAAGAAAAAATTTATAGAAACTAAAAAAACAGAACTACTAATTTTTATCACTCCTAAGATAATAACTTACAGCAAAAAATAATAATAGCCAGCTTCTCTTATGAATTAATCTATCCATAATTCTTTAGCCATAATTCTTTAGCTTTACCATGAATCAAAATACATCTAATGATTTTTTACAAGTATTAGGACTATTCAAAGAACACATAGAAGATATTTTATCTCAAGAGGGAAATATCTTGGTAGAAGAAAATGTTTCTATACCCATAGAAGAGACTCTTGATAAGGTAAAAAAAGAGATTAATAATTGCCAAAAATGTAAGTTGAGCCATAATCGGACAAATATTGTTTTTGGAGTTGGCAATGAAAAAGCAAAACTTTTGATAATTGGAGAAGCTCCTGGATATGATGAAGATATCAAAGGAGAACCTTTTGTAGGCAAAGCAGGCCAGCTTTTAACCCGCATGTTAATAGCTATTAATATGAAAAGAAGTGATGTTTATATCACCAATGTAGTAAAATGTCGCCCACCTAATAATCGCAATCCTCTTAATGAAGAAATTTCTACTTGCGAACCTTATTTGCTGAAACAACTAAATATTATTAAACCTAAGATTATCCTAACCTTAGGAAATTTTGCTGCTCAAACTTTACTTCATACTAGCACAGGTATTACAAAATTAAGAGGTAAATTTTATTTCTATCATGATATAAAATTACTTCCCATTTTCCATCCTGCTGCAGTTCTGCGTAATTCAAACCTAAGAAAACCAGTCTGGGAAGATCTACAACTTTTAAGAGATGAATATCAAAAGTTATAAGCAATTTCCTACAATTTCCAAGTGAATTTGTAATTATTTCCAGTAACCTAAAAAAGTATTGCAAAAACAATTAAAATAAGCTAATCTAATTTCAATTAATGCTCAAAAATATCAATCCTTAAACTTATATTTAAATCGAACTCAAATTATAAATATAGAAAATAAGGGTAATATCTTGAAAAAATATGCTATTGTAATAATCATTTCTATTTTTTTGTTATCTTGTGATCAAAAAAGTAAAGTAAAGCTTACGCAAGATATTCCTTTGCCTCATGATCCTGCAACTTCTAATTGTACAGTTGGTAAATATGGAGGTACATTAGTTATAGCTTCAGCCGGAGAGCCTAAAACTTTTAACCCTATTATGTGCAATGAAAGCTCCAGCAGTGATGTAATAAGCAGAATGTGTGAAGGTTTAACTACTATAAACAATAAAACGCAGAAAGTAACTAATCAGGGATTAGCCAAGTCTTGGAAAGTATCTAAAGACGGTAAATGCTGGACTTTTAATTTAAGAAAAGGTATCTATTGGTCAGATGGGCATCCCTTTACAGCTGATGATGTAATATTTACTTTTAAAGTTATTTATGACCCTAAGATTCATCCTGCTACTGTAGACTCACTCATTGTAAATGGAAAAAAGTTTAAAGTAGAAAAAATTGACAATTACACTGTTAAAATAACTACTCCTACTATTTATGCTCCTTTTCTACGAGTTATATCTTTAGCTATTATTCCAAAGCATAAATTTGAAAAAAGCTACCAAGAAGGTAATTTTGAATCTGCTTATAGTGTTAATACAAAACCAGAAAACATGGCCTGGATAGGATCTTTTAAATTAGAGAAATTTCTTCCCGCTCAGAAAACAGTCTTAGTTAGAAATCCTTATTATTTTAAGATAGATAAAAAGAGAAATCGTCTTCCTTACTTAGACCGAATTGTTTTTGTTGCTGTCCCTGACTTTAATGCTGTATCTATGAATTTTTTAGCTGGGGAAACTGATCTCATTGATTCTATCCGCAGCGAAGATTATGCCCCTATCAAAGCCGCAGAAAAAAAAGGTAATTACACCATATATAAGATTAACTATGGACTTGGTTCCAGTTTTCTTTGGTTTAACCTACGTACGGATAAAAATCCTAAAACTAGTAAATATTATGTAAATCCTATTAAATCTAAATGGTTTACTAATGTAGAATTTCGTCAGGCTCTATCTCATGCCATTGATCAAAAAAGCATTATTGACACTATATTCTTAGGCATGGGTTATCAAAGGTGGGGAATAGACTCTCCTGCAGCTAAGATATGGTATAACCCTGATATAAAGAAATATCCTTTTAGCTTAAAAAAATCAGAACAACTTTTAACTAAAGCAGGCTTCATTAAAAAAGATAATATCCTTTATGATTCCAAAGGGAATAGAGTAGAGTTTACTCTTTTCACCAATAGTGAAAATGATGTGCGCATTAAGATTGCTAATTTAATTAAACATGATTATCAAAAACTTGGTGTTACTATGCATATAAATCCAGTTGATTTTAATTCTTTGGTGTCTAAGATAAATGATACTTTTGATTATGAAGCTTGTCTTTTAGGTTTAGGCGGAGGAGATATTGACCCTGTTTCCCATATGAATGTCTTAAAATCCTCAGGATTTACCCATCTTTGGTGGCCTAAGCAAAAAAAACCAGCTACTTTATGGGAAGCAGAGATAGATGAGTTGATGGATAAGCAACTAACTACCTTAGAATTTAAAAAACGAAGAGAAATCTACAATAAAGTGCAAGAAATTATTATGAACAACTGTCCCATGTTATATCTTCCAGGAAGAACTTTATATTTAGCCGCCAAGAATAAAATTGGCAATATAAAGCCCACTGTTTTAGAACATCGTCTCTTATGGAATCAAGAAGAACTATATTTTAGAGACCAATAAGATGCACACTTATATATTACGCCGTCTTCTGCATACCATTCCTCTCATAATTGGAATAACTTTTATTTCTTTTATATTAATAACTATGGCTCCTGGAGATTATCTTTCTAAATTTAAGATGAATCCTCAAATTTCTCCAGAAAAAATTGAAATTATGAAAGTAAAGTTTGGATTAGATAAACCTTGGTATATTCAATACCTAAAGTGGCTCTGGGCTATCTTGCATTTAGACTTTGGAACTTCCTTTACTTATCAAATATCAGTGACAAGTTTAATCCTTCAAAGGCTCCTTAATACCTTTATCCTTTCTTTTTCAGCTTTACTTTTTTCTTGGACGATAGCTATTCCCATAGGAATATTATGCGCTACATATCGTTTCTCACTTATTGATAAATTAGGTTCCTTCTTTTCTTTCTTAGGTCAGTCTATCTCTGAAATACTATTAGCTTTAGCTATGCTTTTTTTAGCCCTTAAGACCAAATGGTTTCCTTTGGGAGGTATGCATAGTATTAATTACGAATATCTTTCTTTAGGAGATAAAATTTTAGATCTTCTTCATCATTTAATTTTACCTACTATAGTTTTAGGTGTCTTTTCTATTGCTCATCTTACTCGATATATGCGCAGTCAAATGTTAGATATTCTTAAATCAGAATATATTACTACGGCTCTCTCTAAGGGTTTAAGTAAATCTTCGGTAATCATTAAACATGGGGCAAGAAACGCTATAAATCCTTTAGTTACTTTATTAGGGTTTGAAATTGCTGGTTTACTAAGCGGAGCTTTTATTGTAGAAAACATTATGGCTTGGCCTGGACTTGGAAGGCTAATTATGGAAGCTCTATTTAGTCAAGATTTATATTTAGTAATGGGCTCCCTTTTTATGTCATCTATACTCTTAATTTTTGGTAATCTAATAGCCGATATACTGCTTTCTTTGATAGATCCCAGGATAAGATTAGATTAAATAGAAGAAAGAAACAGTAATAAAGAATCTAATTAACCTTGGTTCGATTTAAATATAAGTTTAAAGATTAATATTTTGAACATTAATTGAAATTAGGAAAATATTTAATTTTTAAAGAAAAAAGAAGAAATTAAAAATTATGTATTTTCCGCTAAGATTTTAATTTGGCGAAGAAATATTAATCCTTAAACTTAAAATGTAAGTGTTAAAATAAAAGAACATATTCTTATGTCAAACTCAGGTTAATTAAGAGAAATTTCTTGACTCCATATCCTTTATTTTGTATTCTATAATTATATTTTTTTATTTTTATAATAGAATAGATTAGCTTTTTGATAATTAGTTGATAATTATTTTTAAATGGATTCAAGAAAAAAAAGATTTTGGAAATATTTTAAGAAGAATAAAATTGCTCTTATTGGCGGAGGAATTCTTGTAATTTTATATTTAAGTTCAATTTTTGCTGGTCTTATTGCTCCTTATGGAGTAAATAATCTTAGAACAGACCTATGTTTTCATTCACTCAGCAAGATCCATTTTTATGACATTGAAAAAAAAGCTATTTCTTTTCCTTTTATATATAGTACAAAATTAGTCACCCATAAATATCAAAGGAAATACCAAGAAGATTATAAGCAGAAAGTATATCTTAAGTTTTTTACTAAAGGAGATTCATATAAACTTTTAGGTTTTGTTCCCTGCAATATTCATTTATTTGGAGTAGAAGAACCTTATAGAATATATCTCTTAGGAGCAGATCGCTTTGGCCGAGATATATTTACTAGGCTTCTCTATGGTTCTCAAATATCTCTCTCTATTGGCCTTGTAGGGATTTCTATTACCGTAACCTTGGGAATGATCTTTGGTGGATTAGCTGGTTATTATGGAGGTTTAGTAGATACTTTATTAATGCGCTTCTGTGAACTCTTAATGTCCTTTCCTGGACTTTATCTTATTATGGCTTTGCGGGCTACTGTTCCTCCGACAGTTCCTTCAACTTATATGTACCTTTTAACTGTTGTCGTTTTAGCTTTGGTTCATTGGCCAGGTAGAGCAAGAGTAATTCGAGGACAAGTATTATCGTTAAGAGAACAAGAATATGTAATTGCAGCTAAAGCATGTGGTATGAGTGATATTCGTATCATATTAAGACATATTCTTCCTAACACTTTCAGTTATATTATTGTCTCGGCCACTTTAGCTATTCCTGGATACATATTAGGCGAAACTATCCTAAGTTATTTAAATGTGGGCATTCAAGAACCTCAGTCTAGTTGGGGATTAATGTTAAGAGAAGCTCAAAATATAGCTTTTTGGAACCAGTATCCTTGGATTTTGTGGCCAGGATTCTTAATATTTATTACCGTATTGGCTTTTAACTTTTTTGGAGATGGACTAAGAGATGCATTAGATCCTAAAAGAGAAAAATAGATTATCTTCTTTAATAACAGATTGATATGGAGGAAAATAATATGATAAAATTAAGATCATTTTTAGTAATAAGCATTATTTTATTATCTATTTCAAGTATAGGGTATACAACAGAAAGTGTATTTTATAGCACTAAACATAAAGAATATGGATCACTTAAAAGCTGTAAAAATTGTCATTCTGAAAAATATTTAAAACACCATTCAGTAAGGTCAAATGATTGCACTACTTGTCATATAACAAGAGAAGAACCTTACTCTGAAGTTAAACGTATAATTAAATATTGTAGCTATTGTGGAGTCGAATATTATAATTGTGAAATTTGTGGAGGCGATCACCATAAATGTAGGCATAAGATAAAAACTGTAGATAAGGATTTTCATGGAGAGAAACCTAAGGAAGTAGTGAAAGTTAAGGAAGTAATAAAAGAAAAAATAGTGCATGAAGAAACAGATAAAGCCCTGGCTGATTGTAGAATTCATTTTGATACAGATAAAACTAATATAAAACCTGAATTTGAACCAGTGCTTCAAAAAATAGCTGACTATCTCCATAAAAACCCTGAATGTAAATTACGTGTAATAGGTCATACGGATGATGTTTGGACATTTGACTATAATATTGGTCTTTCTAAAAGACGCGCTAATTCAGTTATACATGCTCTTGTAAATAAATATGACATAAATCCAGAACGATTAATACCTCATGGTGTAGGAAAAACTGATCCTGTGGCTAGCAATCAAACAGAAGAAGGCCGAGCAAAAAATCGACGAGTACAAGTAGAAGTAATGAAATAATAATTAATACTAGTTGTTTTATTGTCCCCTATAGGGAGAAAAACCTCCACTTTAAGAGATTAGAGTTAGATTCTACTACCCAGCCCATTACCTTAAACTTAAAATAAAGGAACATATTCTTATGTCGAACTCAGGTTAATTAACCAAAAGGATTTTAACTGGTAACATGATTAATCTTTTAGAAATAGAGAATCTAAAAACTTACTTTTATACTCATGAAGGAATTGTTAAAGCTGTTGATGGAGTTAGTTTTAACTTAGAGAGAAAAAAAATCATAGGATTGGTAGGCGAATCAGGGTGTGGAAAAACAGTCACTGGCCTTTCTATTATGAGATTAATTCCTTCCCCTCCAGGTCGTATTGTAGAAGGCACCATAATTTATAAAAGAAATAATATTTTAAGTTTAATAGAACGAGAGCTTCAAAAAGTTAGAGGCGCAGAAATTTCTATGATTTTTCAAGAGCCTATGACTTCTTTAAATCCTGTATTTACTATAGGTAATCAAGTTACAGAAGCAATTTTAGCCCATCAAAAAATTAGTAAAAAAGAAGCAATAGACAAAGCAATAGAAATGTTAGAATTAGTAAAAATTCCTAATGCAAAACAGAGAATTCACAGCTACCCACATCAATTCTCTGGAGGAATGCGACAACGAATTATGATTGCCATGGCTCTATCCTGCAATCCTTCCCTTTTAATTGCTGATGAACCAACCACAGCTTTAGATGTTACTGTACAAGCCCAAATCTTAGATTTACTTAAAGAACTTCAAGCTAAATTTCATATGTCCATAATCTTTATTACCCATGACTTAGGAATCATTGCAGAATTTGCTGATTATGTAGCTATTATGTATGCTGGAGAAATAGTTGAATATAGTAATACAGTTAATATTTATAAAAATTCTCTTCATCCTTACACTAAGGGCTTACTAAAGTCTATACCTTCTATTCGCCAAGAAAAAGAATACTTAAATACTATACCTGGGATAGTTCCAGATTCTATTAATTTTCCTAAAGGATGTCGTTTTTCTCCTCGATGTGAAAGAGGATTTCAACATTGTTGCATAGAGAAACCATCTTTAAAGGAAATTTCACCTGGTCATTCTGTGCGCTGTTGGGAGTATTAATTCTGATAAATAGTACTTACTAATTACCAATGTATTCGTGTTTATTTATAACTATATTTAGAAAGTCTGAGAAAGCTATTTTATGAATTTATCATATGTCATTATTTCTTTTGCTGTCGGATTTATTTTAGGCATACTTATTGCTTGGACTTTAAAGTTAGCTAAAACTAAAACAGCTAAAGAATTAGCTGAAGAAATATTTAGAGAAAATGAAACTCATAGAAAAGCTGACATTGAGTCTCTTGTAGAGAATATAAAAGATAGTTTTGGAAATTTATCTTTAGAGGCTTTATCTAAATCCACAGAGGAATTCTTAAAATTAGCTCATACCCATTTAAAATCAGAAAGAGAAGTAAATATTAAAGAACTAGAATCTAAAAAAAATCTTATTGACCAACAGTTACAACACATGACCATAGAATTGGGAAATGTCTCTAAGATTATGCAAAATCTTGAAAAAGATCGTATAGAAAAATTTGGAGAACTCACTCATCAATTAAAAAATACTAATGAGCAAACAAGCATTCTTGCTCAAACTACCAATATGCTTAAAGAAGCACTAAGTAGCACTAAAGTCAGAGGACAATGGGGAGAACGTATGGCTGAAGATGTCTTGCAACTTGCAGGTTTTATAGAAAATGTTAACTACTTAAAACAAAAAACCATAGAAGATGTGGGAACAAGACCAGATTTTACATTCTTGCTTCCTCAAAGTCTTAAGTTAAATATGGATGTCAAATTTCCTCTTGATAACTATCTTAGATATTTAGACACACAATCAGATATTGATAAAATAAAGTTTAAAAATGATTTCTTAAAAGATGTTAAAGCACGTATTAAAGAAGTAACTACCCGAGAATATATTAATCCTAATCAGAATACTGTTGATTATGTACTGCTTTTTATTCCCAATGAACAAATTTATTCCTTTATTCATGAACAAGACAGTTCTATTCTTGATGAAGGAATTAAAAACAAAGTGATTTTCTGTTCTCCTATTACTCTATTTGCTGTTTTGGCAGTCATCCGTCAGGCAGTAGACAATTTTTCCTTACAAAAGATCTCTAATCAAATTCTATCTTTATTTGGCAATTTTAAGAAACAATGGTATGAATTTCTTAAAAAACTAGACTCCTTGGGTAAAAAGATTTCTGATACTCAAAAAGAATATGATATTTTAACAACCACTCGTCGTCGAAGTTTAGAAAAACCTTTAAATAAGATTGAAGATTTAAGGCAACAGCAAGGAATACTATCTGCTTCTGATGAAGAAGATACTCCTATGTTAGAAGAAAACAAAGAACTGAATGTCAAGTAAGATTCAACCATCAATTGACACAGATAAACAAAAACTGTAACTATTCAGCATAAACCTAAGTTTAAAAAGAAAGTAAAATCTAAATGTCTACTTTATTAGAAGTTAAAAACTTAAAGAAATACTTTCCTATAAAGAAAGGAGTATTCTCTAAAACCATTGGCCACATTAAGGCTGTAGATGGGGTAAGTTTTAGTATTAAAAAAGGAGAAACCTTAGGGCTGGCAGGTGAATCAGGTTGTGGAAAAACCACCACAGGAAGATTAATTCTTCGCTTAATGGATAAAACAGAAGGCCAGGTCTATTTTGAAGAAAAAGATATTTTTAAATTAGATTGTAAAAGTCTTCGTAATCTGCGTAAAAAAATGCAGATTATCTTTCAAGACCCTTACGGTTCTCTAAACCCTCGTCTTACAGTAGGATCTATGTTAGAAGAAATATTAAAAGTTCATAAATTATGCAAAAAAAATCTTTTAAAAGATAGAATTGTAGAAATTTTAGAAAATGTAGGACTTTTCCCAGACCATATTAAAAGATACCCCCATGAATTTTCAGGAGGACAGCGTCAAAGAATTGGTATTGCTCGAGCTTTGGCAGTTAATCCTAAGTTTATTGTCTGTGATGAACCTGTTTCAGCTTTAGATGTTTCTATTCAAGCTCAAATAATTAATCTTTTAAAACATCTTCAGAAAAAACTTCATCTAACTTATTTGTTTATTGCTCACGATATTCCGGTAGTAAAGCACATAAGTAACAATATTGCTGTAATGTATTTAGGAAAACTTGTAGAAATTGCAGATAGTAAAACACTTTGCGATAATCCTGTTCATCCATATACAAAACTACTTTTATCTTGTATTCCTACTCCAGACCCTACTATAAAGCGAAAAAAAATAAACTTAGAAGGCGATGTTCCAAGTCCTAGTAATCCTCCTTCAGGCTGCTATTTTCACCCCAGGTGCAGTTTTAAGAAAGCTGAATGTTCAGAATTTTCTCCAGAATTAGCAGAAATTACTCCAGGGCACTTTGTAAGTTGTCATTTAAAATAAGCAATCAGATAGCAAATGTTAGTAGTGAGTTAATATTAAGAGAATCAAATCTGAAAAGAAATCATAATTTTACTTATTTCCATGTATAAAAATCTATTTTTTCAAAAGATGCATGCCTGGCAATTTAGTTTAGAATAAATGCCTATAGCTTTTTAGCAATGCAAAACATACTCTTTGTTCCTAATGGAAGATGCCACTTAAAAGGAATTTTCCACCAAAAGTTAGATCGAAGGATTAACTTTGGTTCTAAAAACATAGTTTTAAAGCCAAACATCTTCATCAATATAGAAATGCTTTCAGGGTTATAAGGATGAACATGAAGGGGATCTCGGTAAAAATTTTTATAACATCTATTCCAATTAGGAGTAGTTAATAGAAATAATCCTCCCACTTTCAAAACTCGTCCCACTTCTTCTAACATTTTATGAGGCTTAAAAAGATGTTCAATAACAGCATTAGCAGTGACAAAATTAAAAAATCTATTCTGAAAAGGGAAATTATCTTCCTCTAAATTCACTTGGTCATAGTCAATTCCTACTGCTTCTAATTTATTATCATTGCAAACTTTTACAAAAGCATTATCTCCACAGCCAATATCTAATAATTTTCCTTCAAACTTCTGATTAATAATATCTTCAACTATTTTCTTGTAAGTTTTAAACAGCCTTGTCTGAAGATAATAACTGTATTCAAAATCATGCTGGGATAACATTTTTATATATTTTGTGGTCATTTTTTCCCGTAATTTTTATATTTCCTTTTCTTATGCTATTAAATAACTATAAAAACTCTATATCAATTCCTTCTTTTTTTTCTTTGGAAATTAGAGTTACAGAAACATCCTCTTTTTCTTTATCTATTAAAGCTACCTCGGTATCTCCAGGAAATAAATCAACTTTACCAATAGGAAAACGGTGCGCATTTAGAGAAGCCCATCTTACCGCCATTTCATTAATTCCATTCTTATAACTATAATTTTTATACTGAATCATATCTCCAATCTGAATAATAATAATAGACAAGCTCTCTCCAGGAGCCCAATTATCTCCAATGCAAATCCATTCGTTAAAATTAGGATGAAAAATAGGTGTTTTTATTTCACATTTTGGTTTTTCTCGAGGATAGTCTTTATGTAAGTAAATTTCTACTTTATGTATATTAATTACCTTAGGACGACTAGTATTATAATCATACATTAAACCTTTTAATTTATATGTTATTCGATAACGTTCTGGAGGATTGCCGTATGTAGGTTCTACAATTATATAAGGATGACCCTTAAAGTCTTCTATAATTTTACTATAATCTGAATAAAGCCTACGTAATCTTATATTCATAATTTTTTTATCTGGCTAATAAAAACTGATAACTTATTTATAGCATAGAAAAACCTAAAAAAAGTATAGATAAACACGGATAGAAGCTTATAATTTAATACATCTTAAAAAATATGATTATCTATGCTTATCTGCAATGGAGCCTATCTTAATAGGAGCATAGACATAAAAGCCTGGAAATTTAATAACTTTGTTATCTTTTATTTGAAAGAATCCTCTCTTATTCTTAATAGGATCTACAACATAAGCTACTTGATAATAGAGATTAAAAAAATTCTTCTGAATGAATATATCCATATCCGATAAGGTAATGTCAAAATTAGGGTGAGTATGATACCAACCTATTATTCTTTGATACTCCCGTTTTTCTAATTCTTTATAAATCTCTTCCCAGCTTTGATGAGTAAAAGTTATGGAAGTAATGTTGCTCTGAGCATGTTTAGCTTCAATACAGTCTATAATCTGAATAAATTTTTCCTCTTTTTCTTCAAAATATTCACCTAATAACACCCCTCCTAATTCTACTGTGGTATCCTTTTGAGCATAGTTTTCTATCTCTTTAAATACTACTTCTTTAAAGTATATTTTTATTTCACCTTTTTCCGGCTCTCCATAGGATGTAGCTTTACATTTTTCAGTAGTAAAAATATCTTTTTTCTTTAAAGGCTCTACTAATGCCTGATCTAATAAAATTACTTCATATAATTCTTTATCCTTCATGCTTCCTCATTATGCAAAAGCCAGAGGATAGAAGATAGAAACACCTTAAACCTGTGTTTTAACTTAACATCTTAACCAGCTGTAATCTCTGGTTGTAATCTTAAGATATCCCCATCTTTTACTCCAACTTCAGCTAATGTTTGATTTTCTTGAAGTTGTTTTCCTGAAGCTTTATGATGAAATTTGTAATTTAAAGGCAAGCCATCTGGCCCACTTTCAGGTAGATTCATCATAGATACCAATTTTGTAATTATTTTTGATACTGGTGCATCATCAGGCAATAAAGCCTTTTGTTGTTTATTTCCCGTGACATCAATAATATTAACATTTATCTTTCCCATCTTTCTTCTCCTTTACTTATAATTAATTGAAGGATCGCAGAGTTTTAATATAGCTAAACTTGGTATAAATCGAAATTTAAGAATTAATATTTCTAAGCCCTAAGATGAAATTAGGAAAATATTTAATCTTTAAAGGAAAAAAAGAAATTTTTTTGAGGTAAAAAGCTAAGTTTAATTTCTTTTCTTTAAAAATTAAAGATTTTTCGTTAAAATTTAGCGTAAGAAATATTAATCCTTAAACTTCGAAGCAAAGGAATGTGCTATTATATTAGACTTACTGCGAAATAACAGCAATAGATACAAAAAAGCTTATAGATGC
>JASEGW010000080.1 GCA_030017825.1 bacterium
CTTCGCACTAAGGAAATATGTTGTTATATTGAACATTGCTGAATAGTTACATATTCACTAGTAATCTGATATAAAAAGTCCACAATCAACAGACAAGTAACTGTAAACTGTTTGATTGTGGACTATATATTATTTCTAAAAAATGCGACTAAAAGTAATCATCATAGCAAGAGCTTCTTTCTCATATTTTATAACTCCATCTTTTCTATCTCCAAAAGCATACCCTATATTAACATCAGAATTTGAATTGCCTCTTTTGTAGCTCATCCCCACACTCAAAACAGTAAGCTTCGGATCCACTACGCCAGTAATTCCTTGAGCTTCCTTAGGTGAAGGAGCACCGTCTGTATAAATTCCACATAAAAAATCAAGATTCTCATTTTTTTGATACCTTGCCCCAAAACGATATCTATTGGTGGCTTTCCAATTAAGGCTTTCATCTTTGTCTTTAAGCAAAACACTTGGTGTTTTAAAGGTAACTTTTTTCTTCATGGTAGACCAATCTGTTCTAGCCAAATCACAAGCTAAAGTAAGTTTTGGTGTGTATTTATAAGCTAATCCAATTCCATAAGTAGCTGGATGATAGAATTCAGCATATAGGTCACTTTTTTCACTTATTGCAGCTTTTAGCAGATCTATAGCTACATCTCCATCCATATCTAATTTGCTACCAGTTCTATAAACAATACCCATATTTAATTTATCGTTTGCATTACAAAGAAGTCCAAATATTCCTTCAAATCCATCTCCAGAACCATTTTCTTTACGACTATATTCGTAATCTAACAAGGAATTTAATGAGCTTTTATAAGTCTTTTTTGCTTCTCTTTCATTTTTAATCATCACATAATTTAATCCACACCCCAAAGATAACTTTTCATTTATTTTTTTAGCCGCACATACGGTAGCCACTGAAAGTCCAATAAGGTTACTATACTCTGCTGATATATCGGCCTTTAATACCTCATCTCGTATTTTGTCATCCCAGGTACACTCTGTGCCTACAGGTACATAAAAGCCAAAGCCAAGAGTAAAATTCTTTAACTCTTTATACCCTCCAATACTGGGAAGAAGAGAAGTAGATTCAGTCTTTGTTTCATTGAATTTACTTGGTTCATTTATAGTGGGAACTTGCTGATTTGGATAAAGTCCAAAAAATACATCTCCTCTTGCCTCGTTTATACCTGCTTGTGTTGGATTTGCTACAGAATCAGGATCTTTATTCGTTAAATTTAACAAATAAAGATCAACGCCTACTTTTGTTCCTTTTAACTTTGCCAACCCTGCAGGGTTCCAATAAATAGCTGTCCATTCATCAGCTACCCCCACAAAAGCTCCCCCCATAGCAGAACCTCTGGCACCTAAACCAGCAGATTCGTAACCACCGCTAAAAGTAATGTTTGGTAGAAACAATAAGATAGCACTTAAGATAGGAAAAAATAGGTGCTTTTTAAAAGACATTTTTTGAACCTCCTTTATGTTCATTCTATCCTAATTTAATCTATCTAATCATCTTATTTGGAATATTTCAATATATTTTTTTAAAAATACTTTTATCTTAGTTCATCATAACTTTCAAAAACCAAAGCAGTTCTCCACTCTCAATCCTTTATTTCATAAGGATAAGGAAGAATAAAGGGAATTTTCCTTGACATTTTAAAGTTAGGCTTTATACTTTATTTAAAATTTCTTTTATTTTGCTGGTAACTATCTTGAAAAAAATATCATATATAATATTGGCAATCTTTCTCTTTCATTCTTCAGGATGTGCTTACTTTACTTACACACGCTCTTTGCATAAAGAAAAGTTATATAAATTAGAAAATAATTTTGCTGTAAAATGCATTAGGCTTAATTTATGGAATGAAGCTAAATACCACTTAGAAAGAGCTTATGAATTAAACCCCAATTCCCCTTCTATTAATAATAATTTAGCAGTAGTATATGAATATTTCAATAACATTGATAAATCAAAATTTTTCTATCAAAATGCCGTAAAGCTTTCTTCTAACAAAATTTATCGAAACAATTTTAATCTGTTTCTTAAAGAATACAATGTTTCAAAACCTGATACTTCAAACCAGATTATCTTAGAAAATATCCATGAATAATCTACAAAAGCTCTTTATTATCCTTATAATAATATTTTTTACTTCTTGTGGGTATATTAAATCTGTTACTATAGTAAGAACTATCCCGCCAACTTTAAATATTAACCACATTAATAGAGTTGCTGTAGTTCCCTTCACAGAACATAAAAGCTATCAAGACTCTGCCCAAAGAATTGCTTCTATGGTAATGTCCATATTTATAGAAACTAATAAATTTCAAGTATTAACAAAACAAGAAACAAAAAAAATATACTCTTATTTTGTTCAGAATCCTAAAAGTTTGGAAGATTCTAAAACCATTATTGAATTATGTAAAACATACGGCATCGATGCTATATTTTTAGTAAAGCTTGCTAAGTTTCAAGAAGATACTTTTATTAATACTAATTTTGACAGCTATTATTCTCCAAAAGAAAACAGATACATCACTTATGCCATAGAAGAAGATGGCTATATTATTTCTCTTGACGCTCTTTTTAGATTATCTGAAGGAAGTACTGGCAAAGTACTGTGGGAAAAAAAAGAAGATCTAAATGTTTCGCAAACTTCCCCTAGAACAGGTTTTTTTAGAAAAAGTAACGAAAATCAATTGCTACAATCTTTAATTAGTAAATCTATCCAGAGCCTTTTAAAGGAGATTTCTCCTCAAAAAAAATTAATTAAAAGAAAAGTAGTGCTTGAGTAACTCCAATGAAAAAATTAATCATAGTTTTATCAATTACATTTATCCTAATTTCCACGTCTCATCTCTCTGCTCAAGATTTTGGAAAAAATAAAGTAAGGTATAAAAACTTTACCTGGCAGATTATAAAGACAGAACATTTTGACCTATACTATTCTCCTGATATTTCTTATCTGGCAAAAAAAGCAGCTCTTTTTGCAGAAGAAGCTTATCAAAAAATTAGCAACGATCTTTCTTATTATATAGAAAAAAGAATTCCTTTTATTTTGTTTAAATCCCATTATGACTTTGAGCAAACTAATATTATTTTAGAGCTTATTGATAAAGGTGTCGGCGGCTTCGCTGAAGTTTTTAAATCCCGCATGGTAATCCCTTTTACAGGTTCTTATAAAGATCTTAAAATAGTAATTAATCATGAGCTTACTCATGTTTTTTCCTATGACATTTTATATAAAGATACCTTGAAGTCCATTTTAACCAATCAATTTCTTTACAGTCCTCCTCTCTGGTTTATGGAAGGTATTGCAGAACACGAAACCGGAGAATTAGATAGTAACGGAGAAATGGTTTTAGCTGATGCAGTTATCAATAACTATCTTATCCCCATAAGCAATTTAGATCAATTCCCACCATCTTTAGTATACTTAGCTTATAAAGAAAGCCATTCCTTTTTAAATTTTATTGCTCAAAAATACGGAAAAGAAAAATTAGCTTATTTAATTAAAAGTTTTGCTGTGAATAAAAATATGGAAGGCCTTTTTAAAAAAATTATTGGAGAAGACATCTCCACAGTAGAAAATAAGTGGAGAATAGCTTTACAGCAAAAGTATTTTCCCCAGGTAAAGATCAGAAAAGACCCCTCTTCCTTAGGAAGGACTATATTAAAAAATAAAGAATATGCTTATTTTTCCCTTTATTCCCCTGGAGGAGACATGCTTCTTGTTTTTGCTAACCATAAAAGTCATAATGATATTTTCTTAGTAAAAGAAAAAAATGGTGCAATTATTAAAAATATAACTTTTAATTTGAGATTTAGTCTTTTTGATGAATTAAAAACAGAAAAAAGGGCCTTATCTTGGTCTGGAAATTCTATTGCCTTTATAGCAAAAAAAGGAGGGTGTGATTATATTTTTATCTGGGATGTTTTAAAATCTAAGATTGTAAAAAAAATAAATTTTAAGGAATTCAATACTATAAATTCCATAAATCTATCTTCTGATGAACAAAAAGTCGTACTTTCCGCTCAAGTTAATGGATATACTTCTATTTTTATTTATCACCTTAACGAAAAAACATTAAAAAGAATAACTTTTCACACTTTAGATGATGAACCAATTTTTTCTCCTGATGATAAAAATATTGCTTTTGTCCGTGAAGAAAGTGAGTTTAAAAATATTTATATCTATTCTTTAGAAGAACAAAAATTTAAAAAAATAGTCTCTAACCAAGCAGATAATATTAACCCATCTTGGAAAGATGAAGAAAGTATTTACTTTTCAAGTAATTACAAAGGCAGGTTTAATATATTTCTTTATAATCTAAAAAATGATCAATTTTTCCAAGTTGTTGGTAATCTTGGGGGTGCTTTTTGGCCTACTTCATCTCCAGATAAAAATAAAATTGCTTTTTCTTCTTATCACAAAGGTAGTTACAATATCTTTACCATAAATAATAAAAATATAAAAGTTAAAGAATTTAATTTTGACCTTAATCGTAAATTAACAGACAAACCTAAAACTATAACCATCCCCTTAAAAAATGCTAATTATAAACCAAAAATGACCTTAGATTGGGTGCGAGGAGATTTTGCTTATTCTACTTTATCTGGCTTTTCTGCTAATACCAGAATTGCAGTTAGCGATATTTTAGGAAATCACCGTTTTATTCTTTCTACTGATTGCATAACATCTATTAATAATTTTAAGGATATTAATTTCTACCTAACTTATTTATATCTTACCAAAAGACCTAATATAGGAGTGGGCATATTTAATTGGGGCAATTATTACTATTACAAAGATGAAAAAATCATGGATCGTGATTCTGGAGGCATTTTTTTCTTAAGTTATCCCTTAAATAAGTATAAGCGTTTAGATAGTGGTTTTCTGTCTAAACAACAAACAAGAAAATACTTAGAATCTGAAAAAGATACAGAAAGAGATAAGTCTAATTTAATCTTTTTGTCTTATGTAACAGATACTAGTAGCTGGAGCTGGAAAGGACCTATTAGCGGCCGCAGGTCCATTCTCACCATTGAAGAATCCTTTAAATTTTCCAAGAATGATCTAAAATACACAAACTATAAGGTAGACTTAAGGAAATATTTTCAAATTAGCCGTGAATCTTCTTTAGCTATGCGACTTCTTTATTATCGTAGTAATGGTCCTGACCCTGATGACTTCTTTATTGGGGGAAGCAATACATTAAGAGGATACGATTATGACGAATTCAGAGGCACAAGAATGACTCTTTTGAATACAGAACTTCGTTTTCCTTTTATCAAGGTTATATATTTTTCCTTTCCTCTTCCCATTACTATTAAAAATATAGGAGCTACTTTTTTTATTGATTTAGGTTCAACTTGGTTTAAAGATGAGAGTATTAGGTTGTGGAATAATAATGAAAAAAGAATAGAAGACAAATTTCATATGAGCATAGGTATGGGAATCAGATCTACTTTAGGATTTTTTCCTTTGCGCTTTGATTATGCTTGGAAAACCAATTTAAGGTCATCTGATAAACCAAACTTAGAAATCAGCATTGGATATGATTACTAATAGTAAGAAGAAAAATTTTCTACTTGTGTCTCCTATTATGCCTTATCCTTTAAATTATGGCACAAGGATTAAAGTTTACGAACTTATCAAGTATTTAGCCCCTCGTTGCAACCTAACACTTATCTCTCTCTGTCACTGCTTAGAAGATGTTAAAAATGCTAATCATATTAGAAGTCTAAATGTAGAAGTTTGCACTGTCCTTATTCCCAATAAAAAAAGCTTTCTTCATCGAATTATGTATAAAACTTTATACTCCTTCATTTCCCTATTCTTTTTCATTCCTCAAGACCTTCTATATGCTAATTGCATACCTTTTCGTAAGAAAATCAAAGATATATCTCTTTCTAAAAGATTTGATTTAGTCCATTTTGAATATTGGTGGACAGGTTATATGATAAAATACTTTAAGAATATTAATAATTTTGTTTTAGAAGAAGATGTAGAATTTATACGATACCAAAGAGAATACAGAATAAAAAAGTTTGGCTTTTCAAAAATTTTTACTTATCTGCTTTGGAAGAATACATTTAAATATGAAATAAAATGTTGTAGTTTCTTTAAGACAATTTTAACTGTAACTCCTAAAGACAAAGAAGTTTTAGAAGAACATCTTAGTAATAATATTATAACTTCTCCTTTTTTGTTAAATATAAACATAGGAAAATTATCGCCTAATAATTCTAATAACTTAATCTTTGTAGGCGGAAATTCTCCTCATAATAACGACGCTACTCTCTATCTTTTAAGGGACATATATCCCAGAATTAAGAAAGAAATAAGCGATGTTCAGCTTTATGTTATTGGAGGAGAACTGCCTCAGGAAATACACAGATACAATGGCAGTAATGGTATATTTATTCCTGGATATGTGCCAGATTTAATATCCTATATTGATAGGTGCTCTATTTTGGTAGCTCCTCTAAGAATTGGAAGTGGTATTAAAGGAAAAATTATTGAAGCCATGATGCATAAACGAGCAGTAATAACTACTAGCGTAGGTGTTGAGGGAATTGGTTTAACACATGAAAAAGATGTAATTATTGCCGACAATACAGAAGATTTTATACAAGGAACAATAAAGTTATTAAGAGAAAAGACCTTACGTGAAAGTTTAATTAACAATGCCCTGCAGTTAGTTCAAGAACAATATAGTAAAAAGGCTGCTTACCGAAAATTTTTTGAAATATATGGAATCTAACTTGCTTGCTAATCAAAAAGCATCTCTCACCTACGAGATGGAACAAATTGATTATAAAGATTTATTGTAACTATTTAGCAATGTTCAATATAACAACATATTTCCTTAGTGCGAAGTT
>JASEGW010000081.1 GCA_030017825.1 bacterium
AAAGAATCCTACCAATACTAATCGTATTATTGTTGCTTGGAAAAAGACTCCTACGGCTAATGAAAATCTAACAATTCCAGTAAACTCTACTACGAATATTCAATATAATGATCGAAACGGTAATAAGTTAGGTAATCTAACTCCTAATAACGGACATGTTACAGTTAATCTGACTGATGATAGTCCAATCTATATATTTGATCATTCCCGGAGCCAAGAATATAATATAGAAAACCCTCCTTCTATAACTACCCCAAGTCACAATACTTCTTTTACTCATATTAGTCATCCTATAACTATTAAAGGAGTAGCTAATGCTACAACAAAAATATATCTGTATAAGGCTGGTATGAAGGTGGCTAATGTTACTTCTGATGGAAGTGGTAATTTTTCTTTTGAAAAAATAACTTTAACTAAAGGTGGAAATGGCTTTCAAGTAGCTGAAGAGGGAGGTTCTATATCTGATTTGTATAATTATATATATTTAGGAGATAGATTTAATGAAGAGACTACTTATAAAGATGAATGTGGCAAAATAAATATTCCAGACAGTACCTTTGATAAGAGTATTTACCCAGAAATGAAGAAAGCAGAAAACGAAACTGAAGTGATAAATGCTAGTAAGCTTAGTTACCCTATGAGCAAGGGGAGCATTACTAAGATTATTATTAAAGATTTCCAAGGAAGCGAAATAACTACTCTTAACAAACAAATAAAGATTACTATAAAATACTTAGATAGCAATAACGATGGTGTTGTAGATGATATTAGTGAGCATAGTGTTAGAGAAAATGATTTAAAGGTGGTTAAACTTGAAGGCAGTCAATGGAAATACTATGCTAATCCTATTATAGATACTATCAAAAATGAAGCAACTTTTTCTACAAGTAAATTATCTATTTTTGCTTTAGCAGAAATTGTAACCACACTTTCACTAATTAAAACTTATCCTAATCCTTGTAACTTAAACGAAATAAAGCATATTACTTTTGGACCAATTCCTTATAACGCAAATCAAATTAAGATATTTAATATAGCAGGAGAATTAATTTATACTTTAACAGAAGGAAAAGGTTTTGAACTTAATACTAATACAGCAAAATGGTATTGTATAAATGAAAGTGGAAAAACAATAAGCAGTGGAGTATATATCTTTTATTTAGAGACAGAAGATGGAAAATATCAAAGAGGAAAGTTTGTGATTATTAAATAATAAATTAAGAGTATTCTATGATAAGTTGATATTCTAAAATTTTAGTCTTATCATGTAGCAAAAATAAATTAAGATTTTTATTTAGTTCCTATTATTAAATAGGAGTTTTTATGTCCACAGCCATAAAGGTAGTCCGCAATACAGTAATTCAATCCATTGGAAGAGCTTTAATGATTGGGATGAGCCTAATTAGCACTGCTCTTGTTACCCGTTATTTAGGTCCTTCTGATTATGGCATATACTCCTTTGTTTTTGTTTATATTTCTTTTTTTCATATAATTGCTGACTTAGGAATTAGCGCTATTATTACCAGAGAAATCTCTCAAGACAAAAACGCTTCTAGTTTCTTGCTAAGTAACACTATATCTTTAAGAATAATTCTCTCTTTTTTTTCCATTATAGTAGCTTGCTTAATTATACAAGTTATGAATTATCCTCTCACTACTAAATTTTTAATTTACATAACTTCAATTATGTTAATTATTGAAGCTTTAAAAACAACAGTGGATATAATATTTGAAGTTAATTTAAGGTTAGAATATGTAGTAATTAGTAATGTCTTAATTAGTCTTTCTTTCTTAATTTTAGCAGCTTTATTTGTTTATAAGAGAGGGACTTTAGTTCATTTGGTAGCTATTTCATTAATCTCTAATTTAGGAGGACTTTTAGTAGCTTATTTATTCTCAAAAAAATTTGTAAAGATTAAATTATCTCTAAATTATGCTTTTTGGAAAAAGATTATTAAAGAATCTATTCCTTTAGGTATTGCTTTTTTTATGATTAGTATTTACTGGAGAATTGATGTAATTATGCTTTCTTTGATGAAAGGAGACCAAGCTGTGGGTCTGTATAATATTTCCTTTAAATTTATTGAGATTGGAACCATTCTTTCTGGAATGATAATGGCTTCTATCTTTCCTATATTATCAGATAGATTTAAATCAGACCCTATATGGCTAAAGTCAATTTATCAAAGGTCCTTGAAATATATGCTCATAATTGGTATCTCTCTGGCTTTATTTTTTGTAATCTTAGCAGATAAGATTATTTTATATATTTCAGGAGAAGAATTTAGAAGCTCTATTTTAAGTATGCAGTTCTTAGGACTTATTTATCCAGTATATTATCCCGGAGCTTTAATTGGTTATATGTTTATTACCATAGGAAAACAATGGGTAAATACTATATTTAATACTTTAGCTGTATTGTTTAATATTGGCTTAAACTTACTTTTGATTCCTAAATATAGTTTTTATGGTTCTTCATTTGCTACAGTACTTACAGAAATTGTTCAAGTAGTAGCTGCTTTAGTAGTATTAAGTTTAGTATTTAAATATAGCCCTTCTTTTAAGTCCATGGTGCGACCTTTATTTGCAGGAGCCTTATCTTTGTTGGTACTTCTTTTGCCAACTCAAGTAGATTCTTTTATAAAAGTTTTAGTGGCTTTTGGTATATTTATAGGAAGTTTATTCTTAATGAAAGAATTGTCCAAAGAAGATGTTTATCTATTATTAAACAAGTCTATTGCAAAGGCATAACAATTTATAAATTGCTTACATAAAGGAAAAGTTATGAAAATATTAATAGTAAATCCTCCTCGTTATAAGGGCATTAATGTTCGTCGGGATGAGAGGTCTGCTGATTTTTTAGAAAATGAAGTAAGTCCTTTTTATCAAGGAGCTGTTTTAGCCCAGTGGCTTCGTCTAAATAATAATTGTCAGGTTGAGGTTTTAGATGCTAATGGCCTTAATTTAGATTATGGAAAAGTTAATATTTGGCTTAAAGAAAACCAAGATGCCCAATTCGTGGTAGTTAAAGGCGCTGATGATACTTTGTATCATGATGCTCTTGTTTGTACTTTAGCTAAGCATTTAGGTATTGTTACCATTTTTTGGGAGCCTATTATTTCTCCTGCTCTACCTGAAAGAGTCTTAGAGAAGCTTCCAGATATTGATTATTTAGTCTTAGGAGAAGCTGAGCTAACTGTAAGCGATATCTTAAACAATAAGACTTCTGCCAAAGGAATTGCCTATTGGGAAAATAAACAAATTAAAATTTCACCTCGTTTGGAAACAGAGCGTATTAAAGATATTGACTCATTGCCTATTCCTGAGTTTAATGACCTTCCTTACAAAAGTTATAAGGCTTGGTTTGGAGAAAGTCCGTGGATGACCATATTTACTTCTCGAGGGTGTATAGGAACTTGTTTTTATTGTTTAATAGGAGGAAATACTTGTTTTCGTGGTTATGGTCGAAAGCTTCGCTTAATGAGTGCAGAACGGGTAGTGGAAGAAATAGAAATTTTAGTTAATAAATATCATATCCCCCATATTACTTTTTGGGATGATTGTTTTACTAATAGCTTAAAAAGAGTAGAAAACATTTGCGAACAAATATTAAAGAAGAATATAAAATTTCGCTGGAGTTGTATGTCTCGAGTTGATCATATGGATAGGAATCTTTTAAAGCTTATGAAAAATGCTGGACTATGTAGAATTGGCTTTGGAATTGAATCTGGCAACCAAAGGGTTTTAGATAGTATTCCCAAAAAGATTACTATAGAAGATAACATTAAGACTCCTTTATTGGCAAAATCATTAGGAATTTGGGTATGGATCTTTCTTTTATTAGGCCTTCCTGAAGAAGATGAAAATTCTTTACAGGATACCATAAATATTTTAAAGAAGATTAGACCTCATCATCTTTGTTGTGGTACGGCTACTCCTTTTCCGGGTACAAAGTATTATGAAATTTGTCAGCAGGAAAACTTAATTAAGGATGATGTTTTTGAAATAATTACTGGGGGAATGCAGACAGGGGGAGGACAAGTAGCTGATACTAGATATGTAAAGGCAGAAGTGGTTAATAAATATCTAAAGAAGCTTCATGAAACTTCAAATTTACATAGCGTTAGTAGCTTGCATAATGTAATTAATAGGATAAAACCTATTGTTCCTAAATTCATAAGAAATAGGTTAAAGAGTATTTTAGAAAAAGCAGCATCAATTTGATGCAAAAATTAAAAGAAATAAAGTAGAAAGATTATGAATATTTTATCAAAGATCAAAAGATACCAACATATAATAGCTACAAATATAAGATATCCTAAAAAGATATCCAATCTTTCGGGGATTTATTATGCTACTTTAAGAAAACCTGTAAAGCATTGTTTCCCCCCTTTTTCATTAGATATTGAACCTACAATAAGATGCAATTTAAGATGCTCTTCTTGTCAATCTCCCTATCTTAAGAGAGAGCAAAAAGATATGTCTTTTTCTTTCTTTAAGGGCATTTTAGATCAGTTCGATACTTTACTGGAAATAAAGATTACCGGTATGGGAGAACCTCTTTTAAATAAAAATTTTTTTGAAATGGTCAATTATGCTAAAGAAAAGAATATTTCTGTATTCTCTTTTTCTAATGGAAAAGTTATAGATAAAAATATTGCTCAGGAGATAATTAATAGTGGTCTAAGGGAGATAACTATTTCTGTTGATGGGGCTACATCTAAAACTCATAACAGCATAAGAGTGGGTTCTGATTTAGAACAAGTATTAGGAGCTATAGAAATGCTTGTTGCGGATAGAGGTAAGTTGAAGTATCCTATAATTTCAGTGTGGTTTGTAGGCAGAAAATCAAACATTCATGAGATTTCAGAGTTATTAGATATTTGTAAAAAAATAAATATTGATTACCTTACTTGTCAGCATGATTTAACATTTTGGGGAAAAGAGCAGTGGAAAGAGAAGATAAAAAACGATGCTTTAAGCAAGGATATTAAATTTACAGAAGAAATAATAAAAGATGCTCAGAAAAAGGCTGCTTATTTAGGGGTAAGATATATTAATTTTCAGAAGAATAAATTTTACAATAAATTTGGAAAAGAATGCTATTGGCCATGGCGATCATGCTTTATTGCTACCGATGGTCGAGTAGTGCCTTGTTGTTTGATAGCTGACCCTGAAGTAGTAAGCTTAGGAGACCTTTCTAAAATGAGCTTTAAAGAGGTTTGGAATAACGAGAAGTACCAAGATTTTAGGAGAAGCATAAAGGAACATAATATTCCACCTTCTTGTAGTGATTGTTATGAAGAGAATTAATGTTATTTGTATTATTTCTTCTTATACTCGAGGAGGAGCAGAACAAATATTAACTGAGAACATTAAAGGTTTTAACAAGAATTTATTTTCCTTCACAGTAGCTTGCCTTTATTTTATTGATCCTGATCATGAAAAAATATTGAGAGAATTAGGAGTAGATGTTTATTCCCACCTTATTAAGCAGAAGTATCAAGCTTTTGTAATATTTAGATTATATAAGATTATTAAAAAGTATCAGAGCAAAATCCTATTTTTATTTACAGACAATCGAGATGCTGTTTTATATGGAACTATTGCCGCAAGATTAGCTGGAATTTCAGTAATTATAGGAGCTTCTCATTGTATTGGTATGTGGGGTGGAAAAAAGAGTATTTCTAATTATAGTAAAATTATGTTGCCTTTTATAGATAAAATTATTGCAGTTTCAGCTACCCATAAAAATTATTTACATCAAAAAGAACATATTAGAAATAATAAAATTGAAGTAATCTATAATGGGGTAGATATAAGTTCTTACTCTCCAAAAGAAAAAGATGTTATTTTGATTAGGAAAATAGGTTTAAATCCAGATGCTCCTATTTTAGGGGTAATTGCTGGCTTAGAACCAGAAAAAGGAGTAGATATCTTTCTTTATGCTGCTAAAAAGATTTTAGATAATTATCCAGAAACTCAATTCTTAATTGCTGGAGATGGCACTTTAAGAAAAACTTTGGAAGAATTGGCTCATAGATTAAATATTTTAGAGAAAGTTAAGTTTTTAGGTTATAGAGCTGACATTTACAATCTTATGCCTCTTTTAGATATTTATATTTCTCCTTCTTTACCTGCAGGAGATAATTTTTCTGTAGTTGTATTAGAAGCTATGGCTTGTGGTATTCCTGTAATTGCTACTGATGTGGGAAGTAGAAAGGAGCAGGTATTTAACAACGAAACAGGTTTCTTGATTGATCCTTATGATAGTGAAATAATAACAGAAAAAGCAAGGTTGCTTCTTAGTAATAAAGAATTGTCTTTGAAAATGGGAAGAAGGGGGAGAGAAATAGTAGTAAAGAATTTTACTTATGATAAAATGATCCAAGAGACTCAAAACTTATTCTTTAACTTGTTTAATAAAAAGAAAGGAATGTAAAGATATATGTTTTTTAGGTAAATTAAGTAAATCAAAGGCAAGATGTTGAGTTTATATTTTTCTTACTTCTTAATTTTGGCATCTAACTTCTTTTTTAAATAATTTTTTAAATAATTTAAATAATATAGAAGAATAATTTAAGAACAATAAGTTTTATAGCTTAAATGATTCCTCTATAAATTCTATGGTTAAATTTTTCTTGACTATTTATTACAAAGAAGTAAAATATTTATAATAGATTACTATTCTTAGGAGGTTGAATATGGTTAACGAAGAGCTTAAAGGTAATTGGAGAGATATTTTTAAAGTAGTCAAATTTTCTTTTGATCCTAAAAAGATATTTATTCAAATGTTGGGCTTAATAATTGCAGTATGTTTTTTACTAACATTCATCCAAATTAGCTGCGCAGTTTCAGG
>JASEGW010000082.1 GCA_030017825.1 bacterium
GGGCACCCACAAAGTGGCGGGGCACCCACAAAGTGGCGGGGCACCCACAAAGTGGCGGGGCACCCACAAAGTGGGTCGTTGTTTCGAATCTCGAATTTTACTTTAGTGTGCTACAATGCCTAATTATTTTTGTATGAGTACTTATTAATCCTTAAACTTAAATAAAGGAACATATTCTTATGTCGAACTCAGACTAATTACTAAGTTTAATACAAACATAAATTTAACATATTTTTTAAAGTTATACAAGAATTAATCAATTCTTGATACCAAATAAAGTGCCAATTAAAATAAAAATCTTCTTCCTCCTCTATCTTTTTTACCTTTTGTAGCTTATGAAAAGCATGATTATAAAAGATAATTTCTAAAATAGATAAAATACTTTGTTTTTCAAAAATTTTCTTCTCTATTTTAGCAATTCTATGAAAATAACTTTTTTCTTGTGTATTCTTTCTAAAGTCTTGATATAAATTCAACATTTCTTTACACAATAGCTCCAGATCATCCAATTGAATCTGCAAATCATCTATTCTTTCTTTTAATTTCCTTCTATTTATTTTCTCTATCTTCCTATTCCCTTTTTCTATAATTTCTCTAACAAGTAATTCTTTTTGACAGTATTTTTTTATAACTTCTTGTAATGTACAAACTTTTGTCCCTTCAATATAAGCTCCACCCTCGGTAGCATTAATTACTTCTGGATAACCTTTATATCTATTAATCTCATTTTCTATCCATTTTCTATATCCATCCATCAGTTTATTGGTTGCTACTTTCTCTTGGTAATTTCCTTTTACGGTCAAAGAAGCTTTATTTATTAAAATCTCTCTCTGAACCATTTCTAATGTATAAAACTTACTTAAATTTTCAATTTGTTCTTTAACTTGATAAGTTTCCTTAGCATGAGAAAAACCATCGCTAAACGATAGATCTTGACCTACTAAAATAATGGGATTACAACCCATTTTGTTAGCTAAATCCATGGATACCGTAGCTACGCTACCTCCAGCAGAGCTTAACACACCTTTTTGTCCAATAACATCTAAAAGATAAAGATAAAAAGGATGGTTGGTTGTGTAGATAAACTTTTTTAGTGAAATCAAGGGTATTTTCCAATAAGTAATATCAGCTACTACTAAAAAAGTATCATGGCAGTTTAGACCCTCTAATTTTTTATAATTTTTCTCTTGAGGGTCTACAGATACTACTAAATCTGGAAGAATATTTAAGTTTTTTAATACTTTTAGGGCAGTATCTACGCAAATTACAACTCCCTTATTCTTAATATTTTTTAATTGATAAGCATTTTTATCCAAAGAAGGCCCAGCAGCAATAATAAAAGCAGGTATATTCTTAAATTTTTGAAATAGGTTTACAACTCCTGAATTTTCTATTATCTCTTTTAAGTTTCTACAGACATTTTCTTGCCATAAGCATCCAAAACTTGATAAGGTTAAATTCTGAGTAATTTTATAATCAACTACTTCTCCTATTTTCTTTTTTAATGTCTGATAATACTCTAAATTAAGGGATATACAAGGGCGAAATTCAATAACTCTTAAACCTTTGTGCTTGATAAAAGAAAATTTCTCAAAGATTATCTTAGTTATTAAACTTACATCTTGATCAACAAAAAAAATAACTTGGGGAGAGCTTAAGAAGTTTTTTTCTTTCCAAACATTTAAAGCAGCTTCATGTATTCTTTTTTCTTTTTCAATGGCAATTATTAGACCACTTGAAGAAATATTCTTCAATAACTCTTCAAGATGATACCCCAGACCCACTCCTAAGAGGATAAATACATCAATCTTCTTGTAATTAATATCTTCTATTAACCTTTTAGCTTCTTTTTCAGGATCATATTTGCTATGAATCCAGGTATCTTTGTATTTGAGGGTTAACTTACCAGAAGAAGTAGCAATAATATCAATATCTTCATGATTTTTGTTCATTATATCAAGGCAAGCCTTTGAGGGTGTTTGAAATTTTTCAATCTCTCATATATCAATCAGGTCCATAAACAATCTTTTTTTCTATTTCTTTTAAAGATGAACATCCTGTTAAAATCATAGCATCTTTAAGTTCCTGAGTATATCTATTAACAATGTATTCTACCCCTTGAGTCTGTTCGCCTATAGCACAAATAGCAATTGGCCTTCCTATCAGCACAGCTTTAGCTCCTAAAGCTAAACACTTCAAAACATCAATGCCCCCTCTTATACCTCCATCCACCATGATTAGTATCTTTCCCCTTACAGCATCTACAATTTCAGGAAGGACATCAACAGCTCCTGGCATACAATCTAAAACTCTTCCTCCATGATTAGAAACCACAATAGCTGCTGCCCCAGCTTCACAGGCATTTTTAGCATCTTTTACAGTCATAATTCCTTTTAAAATAAAAGGTAGATGAGTGTTCTTAATTAATTCTCTTAATTGAGCTAAAGATTTTGGGCCTACCAACTGTCCCTTATTAGCCATAGTTACAAAAACAGCAGCATCAATATCCATTCCTACAGCTACTACATTTGATTCTTCAGCTTCTTTTATTCTTTTTAATATCTCTTCCTGATCCACTCGAGGTTTAAAAATAGGAATTCCCCAACCAGAAGCTTCTTTAATAATTTTTAACTCATCTTTGTAATGTGAAGGAGTAGCTCCATCACCTACCATAGCAATGCTTCCTGCCATTCGACAACCATTTACTACAGATCTGGTATAAGTTTCTGAATCTATAGCTCCTCCCATATTGGTATTAGTTCCAGTAATAGGAGCAGCTAATAAAGGAGTATCTAACCTTATACCTAAAATATCTATCTTAATATCTGGTTCATATATATTATGAATAATGCTCACATTCAATTTATACTTTTTTAAAGCTTTAATATTAGCCCTAAATGATTCACCATTACCTACTCCACCCATTCCTGGCACATTACTAGAACAGCTTATTCCTTCGCAAACATTACAAACTCGGCAAATTCTACGTAGTTTATTCTTGGCACTTTGTTTAATCTCTTCCCAATCTAAAACTGGTGGTGCGCCTACTTCAATCTTAATCATCTCCATAGCTTTTTCAGCTACTTTAATAGCTTCTTCTCGAGTATTAGCTACTGTAATCACATTTGCTGCTTTTCCAATATTAGAAGTAACTTGCTGTAGCGTATCTCCCACTTGAGTATTAATAATAACCTCTATCACGCCTTCTAATTTTTTGGCCTCCTCTGTACCTTCAATAGCAATTACTCTTCCAGGATGAGGAATTATAGCTCGCTCTACTGCTGTTTTATGCAAAGTATTCTTAAACTTACCTGGTTTATACCCTAAAGCAATTTCTATAGCTGCTTTAATAATATTATAACCTGTAGCCAAAGGAAGAGTAAATCCAGACATAAACCCTCCACTTAGCCTAGCTGCTAATTCAATAATCTTAGGACCTTCTTTAGTAATCTTAATATCTCCTTTAGCAGCTCCGCTATCTATTCCTAAAGCTCTTATTCCTTGCTGCATAACCTCACAGGAAGCATCTTGAATCTCCTTAGGCATGTTAGAAGGCAAAGTATGTCCCAATTCTACAAAATATGGAGGAAAATCAATAATGCGATCAGCTATACCGCAAAAATCTACCTTTCCATTATAAACCAGAGCATCAATACTTAATTCCGGTCCCTCCATAAACTCTTCTACTACTATTTCCCCTGAAGGAGAAGCTGCTTTAGCTAAATGAAAAGCCCCTTCAATTTTGGATTTTTCTTCAACTAAAGTTACTCCTCTTGCTCCCATATTATCAGAAGGCTTTATAACTAAAGGAAAATCAATTTCCTTAGCTGCCCAAAAAGCATCCCCTATGCTCCAAGCAGATAAAAACTTTGGAGAAGGCACTCCAAACTCTAAAAAAACTTCTCTCATCTTAATTTTACTAGTAGCCCTTTCTGCTACTTCATATTTAATTCCAGGCAAATCTAAAGCATTAGCTACCGCTGCTACAGTCATAGAAGCATCAGTCCCTATAGTTATAACTCCATCAATTTTTACTTGTTTATTGTATTCTTTAGCTACACGCACTGAGCCTTCTATATCCTTAGTACTCATAACTATAGGAATATCAGCCAAAGAAAGTCCATAAGCATTAGAATTATAATCTGTTACCATAACTGTCAATCCCATTTCTTTAGCTGTCCAAATGGCAGGTATCTGCATAACCCCGCCCCCAATAATCATAATAGTTTTAGCCACTCTTAATTCACCATCCTATTTCTTAAAACATCTATTCTTTTCATAAGAGAATCGTAATGAGCTTTTATTTGCTTAGCTTTATGTTCTAATAAAGCAAATTCAAACTCTAAAGCCTTCTTAATGCTTTCAGATATATTATTACATTTTTTTATGTCAAAACCTAAATTACGAGTATTAATACGATCTGGATTAATCTCCGTGAAAATGTTTTGAGAATTATTAGGAGTAATGCCTCCGCCTACAGAAACTATTAAGTTTTTTTCTTGGGCTTTTATGGTTACTTCTTTTACTATTTTCATAACCTCTTCACTGTCTACAGTCAAACCCATAGATTGACTTAAGTCACTTCTACCAATACTTATTCCTTGAATTTGACAAATCTCTTTATTTTGAAATATTTTATCTATTTGACAATAAGTGGTAATAGTTTCAATATTAATACCTTTCCATAGATATTTATATTGTTCTGGACTTAATATTTTCTTTAAAGCTGCAACAAAATTTTCCAGTCCATAGGGGGACTCTACCATAGGAGCAATTAATCCTTGAACTCCAATCTTAGAAAGCTCTCTAATATCATTTTGAGCATCAGGTCCTCCAATTTTAACAATGATAGGTATTTCTCCTAAAGCTAAATTCATGTAGTAACGAATCTCTTCAAAACTAGCTCCTTCAGCTTCAGTCTCAAATTTTAAAGAATTGCACCCGTATTTATTTTTTAATTCTATTAATTTTTCTCTTAACTGCAACTCTTCAGGAGACCAGAAAAAAAACTCTTCTTTTTTAAGCATTATTTATCCTCTCTTATAGTTTTTTATAACTTTAACTATTCTAGATAAGCCTCGTCCGTCAACAAATTTTTGAGATTCTTTGCTCATTTTCTCTCGAGCTTCATAATTCTTAATCATATCATTTACTACTCTTGCTATTTTTTCTCGACCTATATAGTCGCTAATACCTAAGTTGATAATTAAATTACGTTCTAAAAACTGGCATGTATTTTTCTCTTGATCTTCATCATAAGGAATAACAATAGTAGGAACTCCACAGCAAGCCAATTCAAACATAGTAACTCCAGCAGAGGCAATAGCTAAATCTGCCCATAACATATACTTAAAAATATTTTTTTCATCATAAAGTATAGTATATTTTTCGCAATATTTTTGAATGGTCTTAATCAATTTATCTTTTAGCATGAAACCCTTTCCTATGATTATTACTACTTCTATCCCTACCTTCATTTCTTCTATAGCTTCAGTTATTTTTAAAGTAACTCCTTTAGAATCACTTCCTCCCATGGTAATTAATAAATGTTTTACTTTTTCATTAATTTCTTTCTTTTTACAACTTCCAAATTCCTCTCTTAAAAGAATATAAGAAGCGCCAAATAAATAAATAGGAAGATTACCTCTTTGCTCACCGCTTGATATACTAAACCTTTCATCAATATTAGCGTCTACTAAAACATCTGCCAAATGTCTTCCTTTTCCTAAATCATCAAAAGTTACTAAACATTCAGAAATGCTTCGAGCTTTTTCCATATATTTTACAGAGGTATCTCTTATATCAGAAATAAATATATTGCATGACAGGTTGTCGTTTATCTCGTATTTATCCTTAAAAAGACAAACTTCATATCCTTCTTCTTCTACTTTCTTTATTCCAATAGGGTCATCCTTCATTAGAAATAGTATTTCATTCTTTTTTCCAAATTTCTCAGCCAAAGTTAAGCTACGAACTATATGACCAAAACCAATTTTATGTCCACCATCTACTCTAAATATAACTTCTTTTTTAGTCATCATTTATATATCCGTTACTTTTTTTTGTTTTATATGGATATTTATCCTGCGTAATTCCTCGTTATCATCTAATGCTTTAATTACTTCCCGAAGATCAATTATCTCATTTGGCTTATAAAACCTTTGATATAATTCTTTCATTAAATTATAATCTTCTACAGTATCAACAGTTAAACGATAATTAGGCCTTTTTAATGGTTCCTCGCATTTAAGATATTTAGTTTTAAATTTTTCTAAATTTTCTTTTATATAAAATGTAACATGTTCTAAATGATATAATTGTAAATTCTCCTTATAAATCTTTTTTAAAACTTCTAAGGTTACCAATTCACAACTAGTTCCTAAAGGCATTCCGCTAACGGTTATATAATCACAATGTTCTTTTTCATATTCAGCAATCATATCTTGAATTATTTTATTATCTATTAAAGGATTGTCTCCAGTAATTCTAATAATTATTTCTGCTCCATTTAACTGTGCGGCTTTAATAAAACGATCCAAGACATCTTCTTCGCTGCCTCGAAATACTTTAACTTGGGATTTCAAAGCTAATTTTTCGACTTGATCGTCTATCTTTCTTTCCGTAGTAGCAATAATTATTTGGTGAATCTGAGATACCTTTTTTACTCTTTCAATAATATGCTCAAGAAGAGTTTTATCTATCAGCTCTAGTAATATTTTATTAGGTAGTCGAGAAGAATTCATTCGGGCTTGTATAATGGCAGCTATATTCAAAATCATTCCTTAAGTTTTAATAGACTTACTGCGAAATAAATCAGTTATTTTACAAAAATGCTATAATTCCT
>JASEGW010000083.1 GCA_030017825.1 bacterium
TATCACTAAAAAAACTATTTTTTTAAGTATATTTTCCAAATTTAAACCTCCATTTGTTCAAATTCTAAAATAGCTATCTAAAGTTTACCCGCTCCTATATGTCCACCTTGATGATATGAAGAGCAACATCCTCCTTGAACTTTCTCTACTTCTTTCAGCAGCTTCTTTAAAAAAATCAGGGCAGTATTTTTATCTTGAAAAAAAATACCCTCCATATAAATAGAATATTATTTAAAAACTATGACAAATAATATATCTACCACAGAAGGGCAATGCTTTGTAACAAAGATGTTTTTAAACTTATTATAAATTTATTAATAATATAACACCCAATTTAAGAGAAACAAGAAAGAAAAATCTTTTCTATTCAAGTTTCGCTGTCCCTATATGGCCGCCTCTTTGATAAATAGAACGAGTACTTGATCTTATTTTTTCTATCTTCTTCTTTAAGTTCTTACAAAAATTCAAAGCTTCCTCTTTATCTTTATCTTCAACTAAGATCAACAAATTATCAACTTCCACTTGTTCTAAATTTATACTTATACTTCTTTGCTCTATCAAACTCCCACAACCTCTTTTACTTCAGGAACCTTTTCTTTTAATATTCTTTCAATTCCAGCCTTAAGAGTCATCTGAGCGCCTGGACAACATCCACAAGCACCCTTTAATCTTACCTTTACTGTGCCATCTTCTTCTATGCCTACCAACTCTACATCCCCTCCATCAGCTTGAAGATTAGGGCGAATAAAATTTAAAACCTCTTCTACTTTTTCAAACATTTTATCCTCCATTTAATAAACTTCCTCTGCTTCCTTGGCAGTTATCCAGATTAAATCATGCACTGATATTATGCCTACCACTTTTTCTGATTTTTTTACTACTAAATGCCTTACTTGTTCCTCACACATTTTACTGTGGACTTCATAAATTGGAGTATGAGCATAAATCCATATTATAGGTATGCTTTTTATATCTTTCACCTTTATTTTTTTAGGATCAAGTCCTTCTGCTAAAACTTTCCATATTATATTTCTTTCACATAAAACGCCCTCTAAGTTTTCCTTATTGCCAACTATGAGAGAAGATATATTTCTTTTACTCATTAATTTTGTTGCTTCATAAGCTGTTTTTTCCCCATCTATATAAACGACATCTCTTGTCATTATAGTTTCAACTGGTTCTATTGAAGTTATATTTCTCATCATTCTCCTCTATTTTTTGCATAAAGGATATCTCTCACCGATATAATCCCTATCTTTTTTTCCTTATAAGTAACCACAAGGTGTCTAAGTCTTTTAACTGCCATTACATAATATGCTTCAGTTATAGAAGCATTTGCATCTATAGTTATTAAAGGCTTGCTCATAACTTCCTTTATGGATACTTCGTTTTGATCAAGCTCTTCAGCTACAACTTTTCGAACAATATCCGGTTCAGTAACAATACCTGCTATAGTTTTTTTTCCAAAAGTAACGAATAAGCATCCAATTTTATTTTCTTTTAGTAATCTTGCAGCTTTTGCTACTTTTTCTTCACTATTTATGTTTATTAAATTGGTACTCATAACATCTTTAACAGATTTTTCAAAAGGCATTTTATCTCCCTATTAGCTTTTTTTAGATATTTTATTTTAAATGATAAATTTATAATTGGTAACTATTCAGCATAAACCTAAGTTTAAAAATTAGTATTTCTGAGCATTAATTGAAATTAGAAAAATATTTAATTTTTAAACTTCGCACTAAGGAAATATGTTGTTACATTGAACATTGCTGAATAGTTACTATAATTATAAATTATAAACAAAAAAATTAAACTTCTATTTTTATTTCCTTAAAAACTTAGAAAACAATACTATCTTATTGCCTCTACAACTAAACTTGTAATATCCTTAATATCTATTTTACCTTCTTCCTTTTCTTGAGCGCAACTTAGATGAATTTGACATTTAGGACAAGCAGTAATTAAAGAATTTGCTTCTGTAGATTTAGCATCATTTAATCGTTCTACCTGAAGCCTTTTAGAACAATTAAAGCAATTTGTCCATCCAGTGGAAGAGCAACATAAAGAATCTAACTTATTCTTATCCATCTCTACAAATTTCAACCCTGGAATTAAACTAAAAATTTCTCTTGGTTCTTCAAATATATTTGAAAATCTTCCTAATCTACAAGGATCTTGATAAGTTATTTTCTTCTTAATTGCTTCCATTCTGAAACCATTTGACTTTAGCTTTTCTGTTATTATCTGAGTGATGTGAACTGCTTCAAATGATAGCTCTCCAAATTCCTTAACATATTCATTGCTAAAAGCATAATAGCATTCAGGGCAAGAAAAAACAACTTTTTTAGCACCTGATTCTTTAATTAATTTTATATTGTGTTTTGCCAATTTTTCAAATGTTAAATCATCACCTGAATATAAAGCATCATGTCCACAACATTTTTCATTATCTAAAACTATAGGCTCTATACCAAATTTATTTAGTATGCTCAGAGTATCCTTTGCAATTTGGAGAGACTTAGAACCATTTTCTGAAAATACTACATCTAAATAAGGAAGACAGCCTGCAAAATATAGATATTCACTCTTTTTTGCTGTCTTTATTCCACTATCTATCCAAGAGATACGTTTTTGATTATTTGAATTTATTTGGACATGAATAAGCTTTTGCATTATTCCGTCATGAGATGGTTTGCCAATTTTATTCTCCTTGTTTGCTTTAACTCTCATTTCTTTTACAAAACCTACCAAGTTCACATCATGAGGACATCGTGAATTACAAAGACCACATGTCAAGCAACTCCAGAGCTCTAAATTGTTCATCACTTTTTCTTCCTGACCAACAAGAAGCCTTCTCATTTCTTTCCTGGGATTATATTCATTTCTCTTTCTGGAAATAGGACATCCTCCTGTGCATTGGCTACACTGATAGCAATGATAAGCTCGACTCTCTTTTAGTATTTCATTAAAATCTTTCTGTTTTTTAGTTTTCATATCCTGGGTCTTAACAAGCGGATTTGGTCCTAAGTCTTTTATTCGCTGAGTAAAGCTTGTCATAGTATTTGCAAACTTAGGTCCTTCCGCAGCAGATATTTGTTCGAACTCATATCTTTCTTCGCCTATTCCAACCATATTCAATAACTTCTTAGCTTTCTTAGTCATTACATCAGCTTTATCATTACCAGATATATAATGACAATCCCCAAAATGACATCCACAAAGAAGAATTCCATCTGCTCCAAGCAAAAAAGTATTAAGTAGAATAGAAGGGTTCATCCTTCCAGTGCACATTATTCTATTTATCTTTACATTTGGAGGATACTGCAAGCGAGAAACTCCTGCTAAATCAGCCCCTGCATATGAGCACCAATTGCAAGCAAAAACAATAATATTTGGTTCCCATTGATTTTTTTTATCCATTTATAATTCCTTTTCTTAAGTTATTTTCACATAAAAGTATATAGCTCTAAGTTCTAAACTACAAACAATAGTGCGTCTTTTATGTCTTAAGCTTATATTTAAATCGAACTCAGGTTAATTAATACTAAATTCTATACTTTGAATTATTTTTTTATCATATCTTAGGCCAGCGCTGCCTCGACCATGGCATTTATTTGAGAAGTCATAAAGTGTTTAGGGGTAATTGCTCCAGCCTGGCAAAATGAAGCACAAGCTCCACAGCCTTTACATAAAATTGGATTTATTTCGCTTACTTTAAAACCATCAGTATAATCTACCATGTTAATAGCTTTAAACTCACATCCATCAGCACATTTTTCACATCCACGACAAAGACTCTTGTCAAGTACCATGGATACAGCGCCTGAAGCTACTGCTTTTGGCTTGGAAAGTATGGTACTACAACGTGATACTGCTCCTGCTGCTTGCTGCATTGATTCATCTACAGTTTTAGGAGCATGACTAAGTCCAGCAAAAAATACTCCATCAGTAGCAAAATCTATAGGTCGTAGCTTTATGTGGGCCTCTAAGAAAAAGCCATCTGGCGTCAAAGGAACCTTAAGTAATTTTCCTATTTCTTCATTCTCTTGGTTTGGAAGTATGGCCGCACTTAAAACTATCATATCTGGATTGATTAGCAGCTTTTTCCTTATTATAGAGTCAAATACTTCTACTTCCAAATTATTATTTTTTATATTTATCTCTGGTTTTTGTTCATCGCTATAGCGGATAAAAACAACTCCTAATTCCCTGGCCATTCTATAGTAATTTTCTTTAAATCCATATGTTCTTATATCCTTGTATAAGATGTAGATATTTACATCCTTATTTTTTTTCTTTAAATCAATAGCATTCTTTAAAGCATGACTACAACAAACTCTGCTACAATACGGTCGTTCCTGGTCTCTTGAGCCAACACATTGTATCATTACTATGTTCTTGCTTTGGGTGATCGCTGATGGGTTATGCGCAAGCTTTTCTTCCAGTTCTAATTGAGTAACAATCCGTTCATCCTGTCCATAACAATACTCCTTAGGCTTATACTCACTGCCCCCATTGGCAATAATTACGGTACCATGTTCTATTCCTTTACTTTTGCCTTCTATATCTAAAATAGTCTTAAAATTGCCAATATATCCTTGAATATCTTTAATATTTGCTTTTGTATAAACTTCTATCTTTTCATTATTAGTTACTTGGTCTATCAATTCTTCTTTTAATAAAGAAATATCTAATCCTTCTATTGTCTTAATTATTTTATTTAAATTGCCGCCCAAGCACTCTTCTTTTTCAATCAAGTATACCTTATAACCCTGGTCAGCCATTTTTATAGCAGAGGTCATGCCAGTTAAGCCACCTCCAATAACCATTCCTACCGGATTAATATCAGTTGTTAATTCTTCTAATGGTTCTAGCGTCTTTGCTTTAGCAACTGACATATGAATTAGTACTTTTGCTTTTTCTGTAGCTCTTTCTGGTTCTTTAGAATGTACCCAGCTACAGTGGTCTCTTATGTTCGCCATTTCAAATAAATACTTATTTAAACCTGCTTCTTTACATGTCTCTTGAAATAGAGGCATATGTGTACGTGGAGTACAAGATGCTACTATTACTCTATTTATATTATGTTCTTTAATCTTTTTTACAATATTCTGCTGGGTATCCTGAGAGCATGTATAAAGATTTTCCTCAACGTAAACTACTCCTGGAATCTTATTTACATACTCCACAACTTGAGGAATATTTACTACAGATCCTATATTTATACCACAATGACATATAAATACTCCAAGACAAGGCTCCTCTCCGCTTACATCTTTTTCTGGAGGATACTCATGCTTACTTATCAAGCTTCCCCTGACACTTGAGATAATAGCAGAAGCATTAGAAGCTGCGGCAGAAGCCTGAACTACTGTTTCTGGTATATCTTTTGGTCCTTCAAATGCTCCGCAAACAAAAATTCCTTCTCGGTTAGTGTTAACAGGAGTACTAAGCCCTGTTTCACAAAAACCATATTTATCTAAATTAATACCTAATTTGTCTTGAAATTCACTATATCTCTCTGGTGGATTTAAGGCAATTGACAATACTACCATATCATATTCTTCTAACTTTACCTTTCCATCTTCATCTGTATATTTGATAATTAAATTCTTTGTCTCCTCATCTTCGGTTATACTAAAAGGACGACTTCGAATATATTTAACTCCAAATTCATCTTTTGCTCGATTATAATAACTTTCAAATCCTTTTCCATAAGCTCTTAAATCCATATAAAAAATATCTGTTTGTAAGTCATAAGAACAGTGATCTTTTGCTATTATGGCTTCCTTGGTAGCATACATACAGCATACAGAAGAACAGTACTTCTTTTTATCTTCTCTGCTTCCAATACACTGGATAAAAGCAATCTTTTTAGGATCCTTGCCATCAGAAATTCTCTGAATATGCCCTTTAAAAGGACCTGATGCAGCCAATATTCTCTCAAATTCAATACTTGTTACTACATTCTGATATTGATAGCCATAATTATATTTATCACTAGGATCATATTCTTTAAAACCTGAAGTCAAAATAACTGAACCTACATTAAGATCTAAAATTTCATCTTTTAGATCATGATTTACTGCTCCTGCTTCACAGGCTCTTTTACATTCCATACATTCACAACAGATACCACAGCTAAGACACCTATTTGCTTCTGTTATTGCTTGTTCTTCGGTAAAACCACTTACAACTTCATTAAAAGATTTTATTCTCTCCTCTGGAGAAAGCATACTCTGCTTTTCCCTAGATATTTTCTTTGTACTTATGGAAATTTCTCTTCTTTCCAAACTTTCGTTATTTACAACCCTACCCTCTCTTAAATCTTCATTATTTAAATATCTATGAATGGTAATTGCTGCCTCATGGCCTTGAGCTACAGCTTCTATGGCCGAAGCAGGACCTAAAACTGCATCGCCTGCAGCAAAAATTCCTTCTTTGTTTGTAGCAAGAGTTAATTTATCTGTATCTATAGTTCCCCAAGCTGTTTTTTGTTCATCTTTTAGGAAGGATAAATCAGGCTTTTGGCCTATTGCTGAAATCACAGCATCTAAATCAATGGTAAAGTTTGAACCTTCTATTGGAACTGGTCTCCTTCTGCCACTAGCATCAGGTTTACCTAACTGCATTCTAAGACATTCCAACTGAGAAATCTTTCCATTCTTGGTAATTACTTTGAGTGGAGCAACTAAAAACTCTATCTTTACCCCTTCTTCTATGGCTTCTTCTACTTCCCAATCAGATGCTGGCATCTCTGCTCTTGATC